>CAZEUM010000064.1:0-6671 GCA_964514765.1 uncultured Sulfurovum sp. | reverse complement strand
ATGGTTATCTGGTCGGCACCTGCTCGTTTGCAAATACTTAAGGCATCTAAAGGGTTTGGATCGGATACTTTTCTAGCTTCTCTTAAAACGGCAATATGGTCTATATTTACACCTAAGTACATTATATATGCCTCCTTAATAAAAATATAATTAGTTTTGATTATAGCAAAAGATGTTTATATTTCTTGCGTATCTTCTGTAGACGCTGTGTTAGTATTGCGTTTTTTATAGCTACGTTTTTTAGGTTTATTCTCTTCCATAAGTACTTTAGTTTTTTTCAAAGACAAGTTATAAAACCATATGATACCCAGAAGTAACACAGCACCTATGAGAAAGTGGTATATAAGAATCCCCGCTCCCATCCCGTAGATGAAGTTGAGCATATGTTGCTTTTCTATCTTCTCTTCGGTGGTCATGGTACTTTCATCTTTTTTAAAGACACTTATGACATTGTCTAAAAAACTACCAGCACCATGCAAGATACTAGAGCCTTTTGCCTTAATATTTTGTAAAGTAAAGTTATTTTTTTCTATTTGATTCATGTATCATTATAGCATAAGTAAATAAATTAAATTTTAACCAAAATTACGCTAAAATTACTTTAATATTATTACATTAAAGGCTATTACATGGCAAAAAGAACAATTAAAAAAGCAGTATTGGCTTACTCTGGTGGCTTAGATACAAGTATCATCCTTAAATGGCTTCAAGATGAGTATGCATGTGAAGTAGTAACTTTTACAGCTGACTTAGGTCAAGGTGAAGAGCTAGAGCCTGCACGTAAAAAAGCTTTAGACATGGGTATAAAAGAAGATAATATTTTCATTTTAGACCTTAAAGAAGAGTTTGTAAAAGATTTTGTATTTCCTATGTTTAGAGCCAATGCTATTTATGAGGGGGAGTACTTACTTGGTACCTCTATTGCACGCCCACTCATTGCTAAAAAGCAGATAGAAATAGCACATAAAACGGGTGCAGACGCTGTAAGTCATGGAGCAACTGGTAAAGGGAATGATCAAGTACGTTTTGAACTTGGCTACCTTGCACTTGACCCAGATATTGCAGTCATTGCTCCTTGGAGAGAATGGGATTTAAACTCTCGCACAAAACTTCTTGATTATGCCAAAGAACATGGCATCGATATTGATGGTAAAGGTAAAGCTAAACCTTACTCAATGGATGCTAACTTATTGCATATCTCTTATGAAGGTGAGCATTTAGAAAATCCTTATAACCAACCAGAAGAAGATATGTGGTTATGGTCTGTAAGCCCTGAAAAAGCACCTGATGAGCCTGAATATATTACTCTTTCTTTCATCAAAGGTGACCCTGTTGCTATTGACCGTGAAGAGATGAGTCCAGCTACAATTTTGACTAAGCTAAATGAATATGGTAACAAACATGGCATAGGACGTATTGACATTGTTGAAAACCGTATGGTAGGGATGAAAGCACGTGGATGTTATGAGACACCCGGTGGTACTATTATGCTGAAAGCTCACCGTGCCATAGAGTCTATTACGCTTGATAGAGAAGAAGCACACATGAAAGATGAGCTTATGCCTAAATATGCAAAACTCATTTACAATGGTTTATGGTGGTCTCCAGAGCGTCGTATGTTGCAAGCTGCTATTGATGCAACACAAGACCAGGTTCAAGGTGATGTGAAGCTGAAATTTTATAAAGGAAGCGTGACTGTAGTGGGACGTCGTTCAGACAGAACATTGTATTCTGAAGAGCATTCTACTTTTGAAGCAGATGATGTGTACGATCAAAAAGATGCAGAAGGATTTATTCGTTTAAATGCTTTGCGTTTTATGATTGAAGGTAAAAAACAGCCTGAGCGTATTGCATCACTTATTGCAAATGAAGTCAAAGAGGCAGAAGAGTGTCGTATAGAGACGGGTACATTTACCATCTGTCAACGCATTAAAAGATTTTTTGGTTTTGCTAAAGATGAAAAACCTGCTAAAGAAGAATATATTAAAGCAGGAAAAGAGTAAATAAAAAAGATTAATCTATCTCATAGAGTTTTATTAAACTTTTGACATCCGCCTTGCGACCAAGCCAGTCTTGGTAAAGTTCCGACATTTCTTTAGCACCACCATTTGAGAGTATGTACTTTTTGTAACCTTTCGCAGCTTCTGAGTTAAAACCTGATTGCTCATCCAAACAGCTAAAGAATGCATCTGCAGAGAGGACTTCTGCCCATTTATAGCTGTAGTATCCTGCTGCATAGCCACCTGCAAAGATATGTGCAAAGCCATGTTGGAACTTGTTGTACTCTGCTGCGGGGAGTAAGGAAGTTTTTTCTCTAATGCCATTAAGAAGATCTTGTACTTCTTCACCCTGATAAAGCCCTTGATGCAGTTTAAAATCAAAGAGTGAAAACTCAACTTGACGTAAGATACCAAGTGCAGCTTGATAGTTCTTTGTCTCTTTAATTTTAGACATAAGTTCCAAGCTTATAGCTTCCCCCGTCTCATAATGAAAACCAAAACGTTTTAAAATAGCCGCTTCATAGGCAAAATTTTCTAAAAACTGTGAAGGAAACTCTACCACATCCCATGCCACACCATTAATGCCAGATACTGAACGCTCCAAACACGTACCAAAGAGATGATGAATAGCATGTCCCATTTCATGAAAGAGGGTGACTACATCGTCATGGCGAAGCAGTGAAGGTGTAGTTTCTGTAGTAGGTGAGAAGTTACATACTATAAATGCAGAAGCTAGATGGATATCTCCTTGTGTATCTACATAGTGTGTTTCCCAGTCATTCATCCATGCACCACCACGTTTTTCTTTACGTGCTTCAAGGTCAAAGTAAATACGTCCAGAAAGTGTAGCATCTTCGAAAATATCATAGACTCTCACGCAGTCATGCCAAGTAGGAACATTAGTAGCTTTGAATGTAACATTGAAGAGTTCTGAGACAATATCAAGTAGACCAGTAAGTACTTTTTTCTGTTCAAAATAGGGCTTTGTCATGCTGTCGTCAAAGTCAAACTTCTCTTTTTTTAGTTTTTCTGAATAGTACCCAACATCATAGCCCTTTAAGTCCTTTATGTCATCGCTACGCTTTGCAAACTCTTGAAGTGCTAAGAGTTCCCTTTTTGCTTGGGGAAGTGCAGCATCGCTTAAGTCATTTAAAAAACCAAGTACATCTTCTTCTTTATTGGCATCCCTGGTCTCTAGTGCATAATTTGCGTAACTATTGAAGCCAAAGAGTTTTGACTTTTCATTTTTAAGGGCAAGTATTTGGTCAATGACTTCTGCATTTTCAGGAGCTCTTGTGCTGTATGCCCGTGAGAGTTCTTGTCTGAACTGGCGATTGGGTCCATAAGTCATGTATGCCAAATAGCTAGGGGTTTGTAGTGTAAACTTGTAAATAGTTTTTCCCTCTATTTCAACCTTAGCAGCATCAATGTCAGACTGAGGCATACCTTCTACATCTTTAGCATCTTCTATAATAAGCTCATAATTATTGCTTGCATCTAGTAGATTTTGAGAAAAATTGTTAGAAAGGTTAGAGAGTTTAAGGCTTAGCTCTTCCATACGTTCTTTTTCTTTTTTTGCTAATTTGACACCAGAAAGTACAAAGTCACGTATTTCATGTGCTACTACAGTTTTAGACTCATCTGACTTTGCTTTTATCTGCTCTATTTTTTGAAAGAGGGCTTCGTTTTGTGCAATTTCAGATGAGAACTTTGAAAGTAAAGGCAAAGAATCCTCATAGGCTTTTTGTGTTTCATTAGAGTTCATCACAGAATTTAAGTGAGAAAGTGGTATAAAAAAAAGACCTAATTCTTCATCTAGGTCTTGTAAAGGTTTTAGTACCTTTTTGTAGCTATTGTCTTTTGAATCTGTAATGTCTTTAATGATTGTTCTTTGTGCGTTTAAGAGTGTATTTAGTTCTTTTGGAAAGTTTTCTAGGTTATTTATGTGAAAGTTTTGAAACATGGTTTTTATTATCCGTATATTTATTTTTTATAATTGTAACATCTATTATAGTAAACTTTGGATAAAATATCTACTATCTATAAAATATACGAGGAAGAGAAAATGAAAGTTTTATTAGTAAAAGATGTAAAATCTTTAGGAAAAGCAGGCGAAATTAAAGAAGTAAAAGATGGTTATGGACAAAACTTTCTTATAGCTAAAGGTTTGGCAAAGTTGGCAACTCCAGAGGTGGTTGAAAACTGGAAAGCAGGACAAGAACGTATGGCAAAGGAACTTAAAGATACACTTGCAAGACTTGAAGCAGAGAAAATAACACTTGAAGCCAGCGAAATTAAAATAGAAAAACAATCAGCACCTGTAGGGATTAAAGGTTCTGTTGGAAATGCAGATATTTCAGCTGCTATTTTAGAACAACTCAGTATTAAACTAGATAAAAAGCATATCAATTTAAAAAAAGCATTAAAGTCAACAGGTTTACATGAAGTTGATGCAAAACTAGGGCATGGCATACATGCAACACTTAAAGTATCAGTGGTAGCTGTGTAGTGTTTCACGCAACAACAATACTTGGCTACAAGCACGAGGGAAAAGCTGTCATTGGCGGTGATGGGCAGGTGAGTTTTGGTGACACTGTACTTAAAGGCAATGCTACTAAGATACGTAAACTAGGTAAAGATGCAGAAGTTTTAGCAGGGTTTGCAGGAAGTACAGCGGATGCTTTTAATCTTTTTGATATGTTTGAAAGCATTTTATCTGAAAAAAAAGGTGACTTATTTAAGTCTGTTATTGGTTTTTCCAAATTGTGGCGTAAGGATAAACATTTACGTCAATTAGAAGCGATGATGATAGTGTTAAATACAGAACATATTTTTATACTCACTGGTACAGGTGACGTAGTAGAACCAGAAGATGGAAAAATAGCAGCCATTGGCTCTGGGGGCAACTATGCCATTTCAGCGGCACGTGCTTTAGATAGACATGCAAACTTAGAACCTAAAGTTTTGGTACAAAAATCTTTAGAAATTGCTGGAGATATTTGTATCTATACCAACAAAAATATAAAATTATTGGAACTGTAAAATGAGTACTATGGACAACCTAACCCCAAAAGAAATAGTAAGGTACTTAGATAAGTATATTATTGGACAAAATGATGCAAAAAAAACAATTGCGGTTGCGTTTAGAAACCGTTATAGACGTATGCTCTTAGATGAAGAGATGCAAGAAGATGTGACACCAAAAAATATACTTATGATAGGTAGTACAGGGGTAGGTAAAACAGAAATAGCCAGACGATTGGCTAAGATGATGAACCTGCCATTTATAAAAGTAGAAGCCAGTAAATACACAGAAGTAGGCTTTGTTGGGCGTGATGTAGAGTCTATGATACGTGATTTGGCGACTACTTCTATGGCTATTGTTCGTGAGGCAGAAAATGAAAAAAATAAAGACAAGATAGCAAACTATATAGAAAACAAAATTATAGAAAAACTTCTACCTCCATTACCAGCAGGTGCAAGTGAGCAAAAAAAAGTGGAATATGAAGCTTCATTTGCCCGTATGCAGGAGAAATTTTCTAAAGGTGAACTTGAGCATCTTAAAATTAAAGTAAGTATGCCAAACAATATGCAACTCCCTGAAGATGGTTTACCCCCACAAATGATACAAGTACAAGAGAGTATTGTAAAAGTTTTAGGTGGTGGGAAAAAAGGTCCAGAAAAAGAAGTATCTGTAAAAGATGCCAAGAGAATCCTTGAAGGTGAAGCCAGTGAAGAATTACTCGATGAAGACGCACTGAAGTCTTTAGCCTTAGAAAAAGTAGAAAAGGGTGGGATAGTATTTTTAGATGAGATAGATAAAGTCGCAGTCCCATCCAACTCTCAAGGCAGGCAAGACCCAAGTAAAGAAGGTGTGCAAAGAGACTTGCTACCTATAGTAGAAGGCTCAACGGTACATACCAAACTAGGTATGGTGAAAACAGATCATATTTTATTTATAGCAGCAGGGGCATTTCACGTCTCAAAGCCAAGTGATTTAATGCCAGAACTTCAAGGGCGTTTTCCCTTGCGTGTTGAACTGGACTCCTTAGATGAAGAAACTTTATATAGGATACTAACCGAGCCAAACAATTCTCTCATTAAGCAGTATGAAGCACTTCTAAGGGTTGAGGGTGTAGAACTTGTATTTGAAGAGTCAGCCTTACGCGCAATAGCTTCGTATTCGCTACAAGCCAATGAAAAAACAGAAGACATCGGTGCTAGACGTCTTCATACTGTGATGGAACACATTTTAGAAGAGATAAGTTTTTGTGCAGATGAACACAGTGGTGAAAAAATAATCGTAGATGAAGCTCTAGTTAAAGATAAAATTGGTTCTGTAGTAGAAGATGAAGATGCAACTCGCTACATATTGTAGCTCGAATTAAAAATCAGAAATTAAAAAGTAGAAATTAAAAATGTTTGAACACGAAAAAGAGGATCTAAGTACTAAAGCTAGTTTTACTAAAGAAGCTGGCACCAAGGCTGGCTTTGTGGCAGTTGTAGGTCGTCCTAATGCAGGAAAAAGTACATTACTCAACCATATGGTAGGTGAAAAGCTTGCAATGGTTTCCCAGAAGGCACAGGCTACACGTAAACGTATGAACATTATTGTAATGCATAACGATAGTCAAATTATTTTTGTAGATACCCCTGGCATACATCAAAAAG
>CAZEUM010000063.1:0-6785 GCA_964514765.1 uncultured Sulfurovum sp. | reverse complement strand
CACAAAGTATTTCAGATAAAAACCTCAAAATCAAAGGAGTATTTTATGGGATGTTTGAGTATAGAAGTGAAAATAATGACATAACCCCCATAGTAGATCTCAAAATACTTTTTGAACTTCAAGAATGGATACAGGCGATAGATGCCATTAAAAAATATTCTGACTTTAACCCTTTGTTACAGCTTCTTGATGAAAATAGTATTGAAAGAGATGTTAAAAATACTTTTATAAGCCTAAATAATTCTATTGGCTTGGCAAATATAGGTGCTATGCGTCAGTTTATTGTCACAGCTACTAAAAAAATAAAAAAGATAAGTCATTCAGAAAATAAGATAGTTAAACTTCTTGCCCCTGAGATTGTCAATCTAGTTGAAGAACTTAATGAGGAGCTAGAGTCAGATTTTCAATATGCTTTGGCAAAATGGTTTTATAAAAATAAAAATTATGCTTTTGCATACATCGCCCTTTATGAGGCTATCATCACTAAGTCATGTGAACTTGCAAAGGTTGACACAAGTAAGCACGACAATAGAGAGGAACAAAAGAAGTGTATAGGTGATGACAAATATGGAAAATATTTTTATACGAAATATGATGACTCTATCTCAATAATACGAAACTCTATTGTGCATCAATCATCAGAGAGAAAAGGTTTGGTAGCAGAAGATATTGCTAGGCTAAAAGGCTTTATGGAAAACTTTGACGCTTATTTTAAAATAGGAAAATAAATAATGGCAACACTCATCAACAAAAAAATAAAATCTATATTTACGTTACTCGCAAAACTTTCACAGGAAGAAGAACTTTGTACAGGTACTTGCTAGACATGCACGAACTCTATGGTATTCACTTTAGTGGGGTAATAGCATTATCTCTCCAGATTCACTAAAAAATGCTATTTCGTTATTTGGGTTAAGACTATGTGTTGACATAGAATTTATTACACTCCCCATATCTTAAATATTAAAACCAATCACACAAGCGTTATCTCCTGCGGCAGAGTTAAAATCTATGATACGACCATTGCTCTCTTGTTCTAGCCATTCTGAGAGAGATTCTTGCGTACATTGTGTATCTTCTTCAAGTGCCAATGGGTTGCCTTCTGTTTTTCCGTAGGTTGCACAGTTTACACCCATTTGCGTTACTAGTGTTTCTGCATTTTTTCTTTCCCCACTTTTGGCTAAGCTATTTTTAATAGTCACACAAGCCGTACGGCTTACGTTATCTATAATGAGCACCCTGTCTTTTTTGGCTATGGTTTCTGTTGTTGCATCACCACTTAAGATATTATTGATTGCTTCATCCACTGAATCACATCCCAAAATTGCTAGTGTGCTTAGTGCTATTAAACTTATTTTTATCATATATTATCCTTCTGAAAGCATTATAGCTATAGAAGGATAAAAAGAGGGTTGTTTTTTAATATTTATTACCCCACTAAGTGGGGTAATAGAAGATGTAAAGGTGTGTATAAGTTTTCTAGGCAGAGCCTAGGAAGAAGTGCTTAGCAAGAATAAGTTGCTTTAAACTCAAACCCAGTTGGTCTAGATTCGTCTGGGTGTACTTGGCTTTCAAACATATATTGTCTGTATGTATTTATGAATTCTTCAGACATCACTGGTCTAAGGAATTCAAAATCACAACGAAGACCTTCAAGAGATTCTCTTAGAGTGCGAGGCATTTGTGGGATATTTTTTTCTTTTATTTCATCAAGTGTCAACTCAAACAAGTCAATATCCATAGGCCCTACAGGCACATTTTTATTTTTAATGCCATCAATACCTGCAAGCATAAGTACTGAAAAGCAAAGATAAGGACAAGCAGAAGAGTCAGGGAACCTAGTTTCAATTCTTGTAGCATATTCACCTGCACCATAGGGGATACGGCAAGCAGCCGATCTGTTTTGGCTAGAATAAGTCAAGATAGATGGAGCTTCAAAACCTGGAATAAGTCTTTTGTAGGAGTTCGTGCTTGGGTTTGTAAATGATGCAACTGCAGCAGAGTGTTTAAATATTCCACCAAGGTACTGTAATGCCATTTCAGAAAGGTTTGCATATTGACCTTCATTATAGAAAAGGTTTTTACCATTTTTCCAAATAGACTGGTGTACATGCATACCATTACCATTGTCACCATAAAGTGGTTTAGGCATAAATGTTGCAGTTTTACCATTAAGGTGTGCTACCATCTTCACAACATATTTGTATTTTTGTACGTTATCGGCAGCTTCAATGAGGCCAGAATATTTGATACCTATCTCACCTTGAGCTTGTGCCACTTCGTGGTGACCTAGCATTACTGTCAAGCCTACTTCTTCAAGAAGAAGCATCATTTCAGCACGTAGGTCAACCATAGTATCCATAGGCATTACAGGGAAATAACCACCTTTTAATCCAGGTCTATGACCCATGTTGCCCATATCATCATAAGAGCTAGAATCATTCCACGAACCTTCTTCTGAGTCTACTCTGTAACCAGTTTGATTTACTCCCGTCCAAATTTGTACATCATCAAATATAAAGAATTCATTTTCAGGACCAAAAAATGCATCATCACCTACACCTGATTCTTCCATATACTTTAATGTTTTTTTAGCGATAGACCTAGGACATCTCTCGTATAGTTCATTTTTATAAATATCATAAACATCACAAATAACAATAATAGTAGAATCCGCAGTAAAGGGATCTAGAAATGCTGTTTCTACATCTGGCTTAAGTAGCATATCTGACCTTTCAATTGGTTGCCAATTTTCGATAGATGAACCATCAAATGGAAGACCTGTGTTCATCATACTTATTTCAACTGCAGACATTCGGTAAGAAATATGGTGCCATGTGCCTTTAATATCTGTAAATCTAAAATCCACAAACTCAACCTCATTCTCTTCGCAATATATATAAAACTCATCTGTATTTTTAACAAATTTACCCATTGAAGCACTCCTAGAATTTAATTTTATCTTATTGTAACCATTAAAAAATTAGGTGCAGTGGCATTTGTGCCTAAAAAGTAAGCAATTGCTTATCACGTTCTTGAAAAGTAACAGCTTTGGTATATCCTACCTCTTTGGCAAGGCTTCTTACCTTATCGTAGGCGTAACCAACTTGTTCCACTGCATGTGCATCGGAGGAAAATGTAATAGGTATATCTAAAGAAAAAGCTTCTTGAAGCAAATGCTTAGAAGGATATATTTCTTTAACAGGTTTTCGTAGTCCTGCAGTATTTAACTCTAAGACCATATTTGATTTTTTAATGGCTTTGAGTGCATTTTTTGCCAAGATACGTGTATCTGTTTTAGGCATATATTTAAATACTTTTATAAGATCAAAATGCCCCACAATATCAAACTTACCAGAGCTAGCCATGGCTTGGGTTGCTTCAAAATAGGCTTGCCAAATTTCATCTATGTTTTTTTCTTTCCAACCCGCAATGAACTCTGGGTTGTCAAAACTCCATTTGTCTATAAAGTGTACAGAACCTATAAGGTAGTCTACATCTGCTTTTAATACACGTTCATCCATGTGTCCTGGGAGGTAGTCCACTTCATAGCCTAGTAGTATATCTATTTCATTTTTGTAGCGTTCCTTTGATGTAAATATATCGTTAACATAGGCATCCATGTCACAAAATTGTAGACGGTAATGTGCATCAAAATCCATAGGTGCATGCTCTGAAAATCCGTAAATGTCAATGCCAAGTTCTATGGCTCTTTGGACATACTCATCTACAGTACCCTCTGCATGGTTACAGCGTGTGGTGTGGTTGTGTAGATCTATGCGTGTTGTTTTCATACGGAGATTATATCATATTGAAGAGCAGATGCGTTACTGTACTTTATTTAATGTATACTTTCATATAAGGTAAAAACAAATCAAAGGTTTTTAAAATGACAAAATTACTATTAATTGTAGCACTCTCAAGTACAATACTTTTTGCTAATATATGGTAGCTTCTGTAGTAAAATATGAAATAAAAAAGGGGTTAGATATGGAACTAAAGATCTTAAGTATATACATATCTATTAAAAGGAAAAATAGATGCTAGGATACACTTTTAAAAAGACATTGATGACAGGTGTACTTTCTGTATTGGGTATAACAAATCTTATGGCAGAAGATACAAAACTTTCACCATTTTTACCAAACCAGTACAGAACCCTTACGGATGGTGCTATCTACTCTTTGGTACTTCAATTCATAGAGCCATTTACCCATTCTGGAGAAGAAATCTTTAACTTCTGGTGGGATAAAGAGTATAAAATCCATATTCACATCACAGGAGATAAGGTTTACGGAGAGTATCTTAGATTTGTAGAAAGATCAATGAAGAGAAGCCCTCGAAAACCTACTGGATCAGACAAAGATGTTAATGGTTGCATAGGTTCAGCTGGTTACCAATGGTGTGCAAAAACAAATAAATGTGAAAGACCTTGGGAATTGGGTAAAAAAGAGAAAATTAAAAATGAGAAAAAAGCTTTTGATACCTATTGCGGTAACAAATAAATTTAAAATTACAAAAGGAAGAAAAATAAAATTAACAGAAATCTTGACCTCAGTAGCTGTAGCAGGACGAACGATGGAATTTAGTTTGGATGTAAATCCTGATGCTGTCATCGCCCCTTCAGGAACGGAGCCAAAGGTGAAGTAAAAGTGATTAAATTATATTCAGAGCAAGTAATCGACGATATTTCTACAAAGTTTTAATACAACCCTCGTATTCCAAGCTAATTTTATCATCACAAATCCCTTTGGTGAGCTTTAAAATTTCGCTTAATGGGAAAGTATTACGACTATTTGGGTAAAATAAAAGTCAAATAAACCCATTTTATGGTTGTAGGAAACAGATGAACAACATAAACAAAGTAGAACTTTTAGCCCCTGCAGGTAACTTAGAGAAGATGAAAATTGCTCTAAATTATGGTGCTGACGCAGTATATGGAGGGACAAGTACTTTTTCTTTACGTATACGTTCAGGTAAAGAGTTTGACATAGAAGCCTATGCTGCTGGCATAGAGTATGCTCATGAGCGTGGCAAAAAAGTATACTCTACGGTAAACTCTTTTCCTTTTAATTCACAACTTAAACTCTATGAAAATCATATAGCAAAAATAGCAGAACTAAAACCTGATGCTCTTATAGTCTCTAGTCCTGGTGTGGTAAAGATAGCAGCAAAAGTAGCCCCTCAAATACCTATACATCTTTCTACCCAAGCCAATGTGATGAATGCAATGGATGCAGAAGTGTACTATGACCTAGGGGTGAAGCGTATCATCGTGGCACGTGAGATAAGCCTTAAAGACTGTGAGGCTATAAAAAACCATATACCAGACCTTGAGTTAGAGATATTTGTACATGGTTCTATGTGTTTTGCCTACTCAGGACGCTGTCTCATCTCCTCGCTTCAAACTGGGCGTGTACCTAATCGTGGTAGCTGTGCCAATGACTGCCGTTTCCCTTATGAGATTTATGCACATAACCCAGAATCTGGCACTACCTTTAGACTTGATGAAGAAGAGAACATAGGTACGTATATCATGAATGCAAAAGATATGAATATGGCTTCTCATGTAGATGAGATACTAAAGTCAGGTGTCATAGATTCACTGAAAATTGAAGGGCGAACGAAGTCTCCATATTATGCAGGTATAGTAACAAAGGCATATCGTCATGCTATAGATGACTATTATCTAGGTGATTTTGACGAAAGACGTTACCAAAAAGAGCTGGGTACTACACAAAACCGTGGGTTTACGGATGCGTATTTACTTTCACGACCATTTGATAGAAACGACACAGAGTCCAATGAGTTTTCCATTCAGTATGGCACACATCAAGTTGCAGGTCTCGTTAGTGAAGATGGCTTAACTTGGAAGTGTAAAGACAAAACTTGTTTAGGAGATGCTGTAGAGATAGTTGTCCCTGTAGGTTCAACAGTAGAACTTGTAGACAATGACATAGGTAAAATAGAAGAAATAGCAGGACATTACGTCATTACTTTTAGGAAAATTACTACTAAAGAAGGAAAAGAACTTGGCTGTGTGCATTCTGGCAATGTCAACGACATCTTACTCCCTAGTAAATTGCCAGGCTATACTATTTTAAGACGTGAAACTGCAGAGGCTTTGGAGAAAAAAGGACTTACAGATACTTCAACACCCATTAAGTTGGAGCAAGAAGTAAAATAGATAAGTAGAGGGGTCTGGTGATTTGTAATTTGTTACGAAGTAATGAATTATGAATCACCTGACACCCTTGGTGAACCAATATAAAAGTTAAAGGTAGAAAGATGAAATTTGTATCTATAGTAATAGCATCCAAGAGTGACTATACTATTATGTCTGAGTGTGTGAATACTTTAAAAAAGTTTGGTGTAGCGTATGAACTGATTGTTTCTTCTGCACACAGAAGTCCTGAAAGAACAAAAAACTACATTAAAGGAGCTGAAGAGAAAGGTGCGCAAGTTTTCATTGCTGCTGCAGGTATGGCAGCACATTTAGCAGGTACTATTGCAGCACATACAACAAAACCCATCTTGGGTGTACCCATGGAGTCTGGGGCACTAAACGGTGAAGATGCCCTGTTAAGTACGGTGATGATGTCTGAAGGAATGCCTGTAGGCACGCTTGCCATTGGTAAAGCAGGCGCAGTTAATGCGGCGTATTTGGCCATACAAATTATGGCACTACAAGATGATGAACTAAGAGTCAAACTTCAAGAAGATCGCATAAGCAAAGCTAAGAAAGTTGAGCTTGATTCTTCTGAGATTGAAACGATATTGTAAAA
>CAZEUM010000062.1:0-6823 GCA_964514765.1 uncultured Sulfurovum sp. | reverse complement strand
CCTATTGTAGGGCTTTTAGGATTTTTTTGTGCTGTGGATAGGTGAAGTCGGGAAAGAACATTAAGTGGTTCCATTATCATCACCGCACAACTTCCCATTAAGGAATGGCATACTTATTTGGGTAATGAAACCATAGCAGATGCCATGATGGATAGACTTATTCATACAGCTCACAGAATTGAACTTAAAGGTGACTCTATGAGGAGATTATTAGCAGATACATGATTTACTTGGACAGCATATGCTACAATGCACCAAGAATACTTTTTAGCTTTTTACTGGCTAAGTGTTGATGCGTATGGGGAATTAAGTGTGTGCGTATTTGCACTCTCTACTCTTTTTATTGTTAGTAATGGTTAAAAATGTGATATTCTTCTCTATCTCTGCAAAGTCTAGGATACGGATGAGTTTACTCTCTTTAGTGGACAACTCTTCTATCCTTAGTGTCTCTTTTAGTGCTGGAAAAAGTGTGTTCTCAATATTGATGATTTTATGCCACATTTTAGATAAATTTGATACAATCTTCATACAAAAAGTCCTTTTGTGTACTTGATTTCTTATAGTTGTTTTAGTGAAGAATTATAACATTTATGGAGGCATTTGAGGATTTTTTGAAAACTTAATTTAGCTTATATTGTGAGTTTCTCTGGAATTTGCAAGTGGCTCCCTAAATAATTACTTTATCTCTTGCTAAGAGAATGATAGACCCCTATTCTTTTCTTTGTGTCCTATCATTGCTATATCACTCATAATCCAATACCTCAGGCAATTCCAAAGCTTCTATATGTCCCAAAGCACCAGCCCCTGCTATGCCTTGGAGCGAACCATACATCTCAGTGGTGTTTTGCAGTACCGCATCTATGAGCTTTTGTCTTCGTTTCCAGCTTGCCATGAGAGAACGGCGTTCTTTGTCTAGTTCTGTTTGCATGGTCATGAAACCTTCTACTATGGAGTTTAGTTGCATGTTAAACTCATTTCCTGTGAGGTAGTTGTATAGCAGTGCCATTTTGTCACCTCTATTTTCTTCTTTTTGCACACTTTTGTGTACACGTATGAGACTTTCTCTTAGAAGCGAAACTGAACCCTTAAACTCATCTAAGCTACATACCCATATGCCATCTACAAAGCCCATTCTGTCCATGTCGTTGGGGTAGACAGAAGTCACTAGCACGCCTAGGTCTGCATTGACTTTAAGCATGTCTTGTTTGAGTTTGGCTATCCAGCCATCAGACCATGCCTTAGTATTTTTAGACTCATAGCAGATGACCCCGCAGTTTTGCATCTCTCTAGTGTGTATGGTCTGCATGCAGTCTGCACCAAAGGCACCTTTTTTTACCTCATCTATGGTGTCAAATGGGAACTGTGATGCCAACCATGACTCTATGATGGTCTCTAACGACTCACCTTGCACCTGCATAGAACCCTGCTCTGCTTTACGCTTAGCATCTTCTATACTTTTGGTCATTTGTGCTATTTTCTCATCTTTGGCTTTGAGTTCAAGTTCATTAGCTTTACGTATCTCTTTAAGGGCTTGAACTTTCTCTTCTTGTGATTGCTTGGCAAGCTTCTCTTTCTCTTCTAGTAGTTGTGCATTAAGTGTCACTTGTGCATCTGCCTTAGCTTTAGACTCTAGCTCTGTCATGTCGCGTTTGAGTTTTTCTACTTCAGCTTTGCTTTTGTTAAGTTTTTGTATTTGCTTAGACTTCTCTTCTAGTTCACGTTGCAACAACGCCATAGACTCACTTTGTTCAGCTAAAAGCTCTTTTTGAAGCTTAGCACGTTCTAATTTTACCTGTGCCCTGGTAGCCTTTGCCAACTCCTCATCAAACTTCTCTTTTTGCTCTTCCACGGAAGTCTCTTTGGCTTTGAGTTCGTTAAATGCTTTTTTATACTCTACACGCTTAGCCTCTACCTCATCACGAAGTTTCTTTTGTTCTGCTAGGTTCTTTTGTTTGTACTGCTCTTCTATCTGATGGTAAAAGATTTCATCGATGTCTATATCTGTAGCACAATTGGGGCATTTTATGGTATTTTGTGTAGGCATAAGTATTTCCTAGTTTTAAAATTAATCTATTTTATCTAAAAAGTAGCATCTCTTATCAAAATATGGCAAATTGACATATTAAACATCTGCTATCTACAGAAAAGCCAAAAGTGCTGCAGTCACAGCCACATTCAAAGACTCAACACCTCTTTTCATAGGTATTGCGACATTTTTATCGCATATACTCTCTACAGCTTTGCTTACACCTTCACTCTCATTACCCAATATAAAAATAGTTTTAGCTGTATAGATTTGCTCTTTATAAGAAGCTTTTGCATGTGAAGAAAGGGTATAGAGTGCTGCATCATCTGCTTTAAATGAGGCTAAGGTTTTTTTGAGATTAGAAGTTTTGATGATGGGCATTTTAAAAAGTGTACCCGTAGATGCCTTGATGACTAAAGGGCTTATTTGTGCAGCACCTTTTGTTGGTAGGAGTATGGCATCCACATTTCCAGCAGCACAAGAACGAATAAGCATGCCAAGGTTTTGGGGGTTAGTTATGCCATCAAGAGCTATGATACGATAGGTTTTATGTGTGCGTCTAAAATTATCTGCATCTCCAAAATGTTCCAGTACAATATCAAGAGCAACACCTTGATCTTGTTTCGCATTTTTAGAGATTCGTGAAAGTGCCTGCTTATCATGATACTTTACTTCTATGCCACGTCTTTTGGCTATGTCTTCCATATCTTCAAGGACTTCAGCATCTTTGTTAGACTTAGAGAAGTGTAGTTTATGAATAGTAACTGCTTTATCTTCCAATGCTTCAAGTACCGTGTTACGTCCATACACTGTTAGTATCTTGTCGAAAAATGATTTTTTTGCTAAATATTCTGGAGAGTCTTGCATGAGTATGCCTTGTTTTCTAGTATTTTAGCATATTTATAACTAGAATGCTCCCTATTTTCAGACCCAAATAACTTTTCTTACTTTTCCTCACCATTCCAAGCAATATGAGGTTTCCCCTCATCATCAAACTTGACTGCTGGCATACCCATAATGTTATACCCAGCGTCAACATAATGCACTTCACCAGTCACACCTGAACTAAGGTCTGACAGCAGATACATACCAGAGTTTCCTACTTGGGAGATGCTTACATTTTCTTTTAATGGAGCGTGTGCTTTGTTCCATTTAAGCATAAAGCTAAAGTCACCTATGCCTGCAGCTGCCAGTGTTTTTATGGGGCCTGCTGAAATGGCATTAACGCGTATGCCATCTTTTCCTAAGTCTTCTGCTAAGTACTTTGTGCTCATCTCCAAAGCTGCTTTTGCCACACCCATAAGGTTATAGTTAGGAATGTATTTGACACCACCATAGTAAGAAAGTGTCAATACAGAAGAAGCATCTGAGAGGATAGGTTTTAACTCACGTACTATTTCTATGAGTGAATACACAGAAATCTCCATAGCCACATCAAAAGCTTCTTTGCTTATGTCATAAAAACGACCAGAAAGCCCCTCTTTGGGTGCAAAAGCTATAGAATGCACAATGAAATCTATCTGACCCATGTCCTTCTCAAGTGACTCTTTTAAAGCTTTAATCTCTTCTGGTCTACTCACATCACAAGGATAAAGCCTAGTACTACAGCCCAAATCTTCAGCTATAGGCTCTAGCTTTTTCTCAAAACGCTCATTCAAAAACGTAATGGCTACTTGCGCACCCTGTTCCTGACAGGCCTTGGCTATACCGTATGCAATAGACTTTTTATTGGCGATGCCTAAGATGACACCTTTTTTACCCTTCATTACCATTCAACTACTCCAAAAATAAATTATGTTATTTTATCATTATAATACCAAAATGAAAGTACAAATATGAAAAAAATATTACTAATAAGTACAGGTGGAACATTTAACAAGGTATATCAACCTAGTAGTGGTCTTTTAGCTATAGATAAAGAGTCAAAAGCTTTAGAAGATATAGCATCAAAATGGCTCTGTAAATTAAAAACAGTAAACATCATAGCAAAAGACAGTCTTGACATAACAAGCCATGACAGGATGGAACTTCTTAGTACCATACATCAGTCAGAATACAAAAATATTATCATAGTACATGGCACAGATACTATGGACCTAACAGCAGCATATCTAGCAGATGCCAAACTAGACAAAACCATCATACTTACAGGTGCAATGGTTCCATACAGCATAGACAAAACAGAAGCCACAGCGAATCTTGCTTCAGCTTACGGATATATGTCTGCATTAGAAAAAGACGGAGTGTTTATAGTAATGAATGCCGTGTTTGGTTCTTATGAAGATGTGAAAAAAAACCGTAAAGAGGGTAAGTTTAGCTTATAATCTATTCTAAAGTACTCTTTAATTACAGCATATTAATTTAATATCATTTAGATAGAATATTTTATAAAAAACTATTAAACATAACAAAGGGAAAGAATGAAACTAACTATAAGTATTGCTCTCTTAGTAGCTTTAAGTTTTTTAGGATGTACAAACTCAGAGAATTCACTCATGCCATCCACTACAAAAACTACATCAAAAAATCTTAAACAAAACTACATTGCTTACGATAAAGCATCTGAATATAAAATAAAAGCTTTTAAGCAAGAACAACGTAGGGTTGGAATGCTTACAAAAAAGGATACTAATTACAAATCATTTGCTTCAGTTTTAACTACTGAAGAAAAGAAAATATGGTTTAATAATATTATGTTTTTGTTATGGGACAGACAAATCTCTAAACAAGAATATATAGCAAAAGGTATGTCAAAAATTCCTAGCCATAAATACGAATTTACTTTTATAGCAAATAACTTTTGAAATGACTAATCCTATTGATACCCAATAGGATCTGTTAACCCTGCCTGTTCAAATCCACGTAAACGCAACCTACAAGAGTCACACACAGCACAAGCCAATACTTCAGAAGTATAACAAGACCAAGTATCTGCCAAAGGTACACTAAGTGTTAAAGACTTTTGGACTATCTGACTTTTTTTCAAAGCTACCAAAGGCATTTTTATCTCTAGTTTTGTCTCTTCTTTTGTACCAAGATTAATGGCTTTTTGCATTTGCTCTATATAGCTTTCACGGCAATCAGGATAGCCTGAACTGTCTTCTTCTACTACACCTATATATAAAGCTTCTGCTCCATGTTTTTCAGCTAGAGCAGCTGCGATAGAGAGAAAAATACCATTTCTAAAAGGTACGTAGGTTACAGGCACACCCTCTTCTACTCCTCCTATGGGTACTTCTATGTTTTTATCGGTCAAAGCAGAAGCACTTATTTGTGTAAAAAAAGGCAGGTCTATTTCATAGATGTTCTTTGCTTGCACCGAGGCTGCTATTTTTCGAAAACATTTTAGTTCCTTCTCTTCTGTTCGCTGCCCATAATTAAAATGCAATGCAATAATCTCATAACCCTCTTCTGTAGCTATTTTCGCTGATAAAGCAGAGTCCATTCCTCCAGAAATGATACATACAGCAGTTTTGTTCATAATATAAATCCTTTAGCCGTTATTTTAGCAAGTTTAGGTAAACTTCGGCATGATAGATTTGGATAATCAAACAACATTAGAGGTCAACATAGCACTACTTGAAGAGATTGCACAAACGCTCTCAACAAAAGAAGTTGAACTTATCATCACAGATGACCAAACAATGCAGGCACTCAATGCCGAACATAGAGGAAAAGACAGCATGACAGATGTACTGTCTTTCCCCCTAGACACACCTTTTACAGAGGAGTCTGTTTTTGGCTTGCCTTTAGGGTCTATTGTTATTGCAGCTTCATTTGTAGAAGAAAAAGCTGCTTCTTTGAGACACTCTGTTCAAGATGAGCTCTCTTTATTGTTTATACATGGCGTACTTCACCTTCTTGGCTTTGATCATGAAAGCGATGATGGAGAAATGCGAGAAAGAGAAAAAGAACTCATACATGTGTTTGATTTACCAAAAAGTTTAATAGTAAGAATGGAGCATTAAAATGGATTTTGTTATTTTTGTTATCGCCATGGGCGTATTAATTTGGGGAGCAGACCTCCTCATAAACCAAAGTGAACGCATAGCGTTAAAATTTAAAATATCAGAGTTTATCATTGGTGCAACCCTGATAGCCCTTGGTACATCACTACCAGAAATGGCAGCAAGTATCGCAGCAAGTTTAGACGGCAAACCTGATATTGCTGTAGCCAATGTCATAGGAAGCAATATACTAAACATTACACTGGTCCTTGCCACTGTATTTCTCATTTCAAAAAAAATAACCCCAAACAGAGACTTTTTTGCAAAAGACAGTACTTGGGCACTAGTCCCTGTACTTATATTTATCTTGATGATACTAGATGGTGTCATCAATAGGTTTGATGCCGCACTTTTATTGTTGTTAATGGGTGCGTACCTCATGTTTTTGCTTCAAGATGCAAAAAATATCCCTATAGAAGACCTTGGAGAGATTAAAGAGGAAGATTTTTCTTGGGCCAAGACAGTACCTTTTCTTGTTGTTGGTGTTATGCTAGTAATGATTGGTGCACACTTTTCTATTGAAAGTGCTTCTGCAATAGCCAAAAGTTTTGGTATATCAGAATGGATTATAGGCATTATCATGATTTCACTAGGGACTTCTTTACCTGAACTTGTCGTGAGTGTTTCTGCTGCTATCAAAGGAAAAGTAGACATGGCTATAGGAAACATCATTGGTTCAAACATGGCAAACACCACTGTTGTACTTGGTGCTGCAGCCTTAACTAGTCCTCTTAAAGTAGATGCTTCTGCTTATATATTTGATATTACTACCATGGTTGTAGCCACGCTA
>CAZEUM010000061.1:0-6858 GCA_964514765.1 uncultured Sulfurovum sp. | reverse complement strand
TTGTTCCTGAGATAACAACACGTACAGTATTTTTTTTGTTTTGTGCTATTCTTACATTTGAGCCCAAACCTAAAGGTACACGTTTATGTGCTAAACGTGCATTTCTAAAATCATATATTTCTCGCTGAGGATTCTTTAATGTGAAATGTTTAACATTCTTTTTATTAAAAGAAGGGGAGAAAAAAAGGTTTAGTTCACCTTTTTTAATAATGGCTTTTTCTAAATTAACAACAGAAGAGAATACAAATGTGGACAACAATAAGAAAAAAAGAAAAAATCTACCCCATAATGTCATATGATTAACTATCTTCACCATGCATGAGTTTATTCATAAGTTCTTTTACTGTAATAATCTCTTGAAGACGGTAACCATTCGCTCCTGTAAAAAAGAGTCCAGACTCTGCAATGCCATCATAAGCATCAGAGAGTCTATCAGCAATACAATAGCCCACTATTTTTGCCTCTTCTCCACGGTTACATGGTGTAACACAGTTAGAGATACAGGCAACTTTAGGTGCAGTACCTTTTTCAATGTCTTCATGAAGTTGGGTTCTTACACCACGTGCAGGGTAGCCTACAGGAGATTTGAAAAGTTTTATATCATCTGCCTCTGCCCCAATTATGATGTCTTTCATCACCTGAGAAGCATCACACTCCACTGTACCAATAAACCGTGTACCCATCTGTACTGCGTCAGCCCCAATTTCCATCATTTTAACGATATCAGCATGATCCCAAACACCACCTGCTGCTATAATAGGCATAGAACCCCAGTTTTTTGCTTCTTCTACTACTGGCCCCAATATATTTTCAAGTTGGTTTTCTTCCATAAAACATTCATCATACTTAAACCCTTGATGTCCTCCAGACAAAGGTCCTTCAACAATGACTGCATCAGGGAGTCTATTGTGTGTTTTTTTCCAACGTTTACACAAAATGCGTAATGCTTTTGCAGTTGAGACAATAGGTATGAGAGCAACATCAGGGTAGGCTTTTGTAGCCTCTGGCATAGTCAAAGGAAGTCCTGCCCCAGTAATAATCATGTCTGCTCCCGCCTTACAGGCATCTTCTGTCACACGGTTATATTCACTTTGGGCATAAAGTACATTTGCAGCAAGTGGAGCGTCACCACAAATCTCTCTTGCATTGTCAAATATTTTCTTAAGTGCAGGGTAAGAATAAAAGTTAAGTGCGTCCAATGGTCTTTCATCTTTCCCTACAGTTTTTACTACATAGGCACGTTTTTTATACACACCAGTACCAACAGCAGAAATAACACCAAGTCCACCTTCTTTTGAAACATTTCCAGCCAACTGATCCCAAGATATACCTACCCCCATTCCACCTTGAACAATAGGTTTTTCAATAGTGTATTTTCCTATTTTAAAAGATTTAAATTCCATCATATTACCTTTACTTTTGCAAATCGTTTTTTACCCACCTGCAAAATATATTCACCAACTTTAAAATTAAGTTTCTCATCAGAAATCTTTTCTTGGTTTATACTTACCGCATTTTGCTTGATATCACGTCTTGCTTGAGAGGTGGAAGGTTCGAGTCCAGCATCCAAAAGTACTTGACAAACCCAAACTCCCTCTTGCATTTCAAACTCAGGCATATCTGTTGGTAACTTTTTTGCCTTAAATACAGAGTTAAACTCTTCTTTAGCTAGTGTAGCCAACTCTTCATTATAAAACCTAGCAGTTATCTCTAAGGCTAGGTTTTCTTTGGCAGTTTTAGGGTGAACTACACGCGTTCCTACATCTTTTTTTAGCTGTTCAATGTCCATCAAAGACATTTCACTCAAAAGCTCATAATAATGCCACATTAAATCATCTGAAATAGAAAGTACTTTTCCAAAAATATCTTTAGGGTCTTCCGTCACTCCAATGTAATTTCCTAAAGATTTAGACATTTTATTTACGCCATCTAAACCTTCCAATATAGGCATCATAAGTACAGCTTGTTGTTTTTTTACCTCATAGGCTTTTTGGAGCTGTCTTCCCATAAGCAGGTTAAACTTCTGGTCTGTGCCTCCTATCTCAATATCTGATTTAAGGTGTACCGAGTCATACCCTTGAAGTAAGGGGTACATAAATTCACTCACTGCGATGGGTGTATTAGATGCATAACGTTTAGAAAAATCATCACGTTCAAGCATTCTAGCTACGGTAAGATTTGAAGCTAATTGCAACATACCAGAAGCACCTAAAGCTTCTAACCAGTCATTATTGTACACGATATCTATTTTGGATTCATCCAAAATTTTAAATGCCTGCTGTGTATAAGATTGGATATTTTTAACAATATCTTCTTTGGTCAATACTTTTCTTGTAGCACTTTTCCCTGTCGGATCACCAATCATAGCAGTAAAATCACCAATTAAGAATTGTACACGTCCTCCAAACTTTTGAAAGGTCGAGAGTTTCTGTAAAAGTACCGTATGTCCAAGATGCAAGTCAGGTGCTGTAGGGTCAAAACCAGCTTTAACCGTATAGGTGGTGCCATCATCATAATATTTTGTCACGAGTTTTTCTATACGTTCAATATCTATAATTTCTGCTGTACCTCTGGCTATTTCTTCTAATGCTTCTTGTATCATTATGTTAGGCTTCCTCTATTTATTTGCTATATGCATCATCTAAACTAATAATTTCTATGAGTTTAAACGTTTGTGAAATTCGCTCTTCGAGCTTTTGTTTCTTAGCTTCAGTACTTTCTACTTCAATTTGACAAAATTCTGCTTGCTCTGAATTTCTAATGCCCAACTCTATGCCCAATATATTGAGATTGAGTTTTGAAAGTTTTGCCAAGAGATCTGCCAAAATACCTTTTTTATTTTGTAAACTTATGGTGAGTCTATATCTGAAAAGTTTTGAGCTACTCCAATTAACGTAAATCATCGCTTCATTTTCTAAAATTTTAGCATAGGCATGTTTACACAATTTATGATGTATGATAGCCTTACTGCTCTTATAAAATGCAACAATTTGATCTCCTTCTTTAGGATGACAGCAATAATCAAACTCTACTCCATCTAAGGTTTTATTGCTAAAGAAATTTAAATGGTTCAACTCTTTAAGCTTAGGTTGCTTGTATCCTTTTTTTAAAAGATTCCAAAACCTTCTCTCTTTAGTACCCATATACTCGGCAATTTGATGTATTATTTCCTTATAATAATCCAGCTGTAAAGGAAGTTTATATAGTGTATCTTGTAATTTAAGCTCTTTAACAAGTGCTTGAACAGTCTCACTTTTTTGATTAAATAATGTCCCCAAAATATTATAGGCACTTAAGGTATCTGATTCTTTAATACGAATCCTACACGCAGATCGTATGCCATCTTTCGCCTTGGATGTTTTTACTGTATCTAGCCACGAACAGTGCAAATGTGGTTTATCATCTTTAATAATTTTAACAATATCACCATTTTTCAGGACTGACAACAATGACACATTATGTTTATTGACAAGTGCATCCAAAGCATTAGAACCTACTTCTGAGTGAATTGCATAGGCAAAATCCAATGCTGTAGAGCCTTTAGGTAGAGTATAGAAATCACCCTTAGGTGAAAAAACGGTAATATCTTCAGAAAATAAATCAGACTTAGCCAATTCATAAAACTCTTCAATAGACTCATTTTGATAGTGCAATGATTCAAGCCATGACAAATTAACGCTGTCTGTGCCACCCTTGTATTTCCAATGAGCTGCAACACCATATTCGGCTAGTCTATGCATTTCTTCTGTGCGTATTTGTGCTTCTAAAATGCCCTCTTCGCTAAACAGTGTTGTGTGTATAGTTTTATAGCCATTCTCCTTGGGTACTGCAATATAGTCTTTAAAACGTGAAATTAGTGGGGTAAAGCCAAGGTGCATTAGACCTAAAACCTTATAGCACTTTATAGGTTCAGCAACTATAATCCGAATGGCTAGCAAGTCAAGTACTTCTTCAATACCTATGCCTTTTCGTTGCATCTTCATATATATAGAATAATAATGTTTCACCCTACCAAAAATCTTAAATTCATCCTCATCAAAGCCATTTTGTACCATTGATTTTTTAACTTTTTGGATAAAAGTATTGAGTTTAAATTGTAAATTTTGTGCATTTGACTGTATATAGCTATCAATATTTTCATAATCTTCGGGATAAATATATTTAAAACTTAAATCTTCCAAATAGTTTTTTAAACGAGAAATACCCAACCTGTGTGCGATAGGTGCATATACAACTAAAGTTTCTTCTGCAATACGTTTTTGCTTTTCAGGAGGTAGAGCATCAAGGGTCAACATATTATGCAATCTATCACAAAGTTTTATAACCAAAATACGGACATCTTTAATAGAAGCTATAAGCATTTTACGAAAAGTTAACGCAGAATTAATCAGTCTTTCATCTGAACCAAAAGGCAGCAGTTCTTCATCACGAATTTCTATGATTTTTGTAAGCCCTTCAACCAGATGGGCTACACCCTTGCCAAACAATACATCTAACTCTTCTATGGTAAAAACTGTATCTTCTACCACATCATGTAAAAGTGCTGCTTGTACCATAGTTTGGTCATTAGATATTGTAGCAGTAGTAGCAGCCACAAGTATAGGATGGATTATATAAGGTTCACCACTCTTACGCGTCTGACCATTATGCGCTGTAATTGAAAGTTCTAATGCTTGAAGTGTCTCATCTGAGGGAGAAGGGATTTGCTCCCAGAGAAGTGCCTTTGCTTCTTCTATGCTATGTATCTGTTTTGCTTTATTTAAAAAAACTTCCATACAAAATCCTTCACACAAAATACTTTAGGGGGGACTTCTAATTAAAAAAGCCTATAATTTTTAGCTGTCTAAACTTACAATGATTTTACCTTCAGCTATCTCTTGGAGTGCAATATCTGCATATTTCATGGCTGATGTATCTTCATCTAAAAGTGCTTTTGTACCATTTGCAATGGCTTCAGCTCTTTTTCCTACTGCGTTTGCAAGAAGGTATTTGTCAAAATCTACTTTTTCAAGTGCTATTGCTGTTAATTGTTCTGTTCTCATATTTATTCCTTTAGTATTTCATTCTCTATTTAACGATTGAGCAAAGGCTCATATTACCTTTGACTATTGCCAGTAAGTTGCCTTTTTCAAACATATTACATATAGCTATTGGTAGTCCATTTTCTTTTGCTAAAGCAATAGAAGTATCATCCATTACCTTAATATGATCTGTCAATGCCTGATCATACGATAAAGTATCAAGTTTCACTGCATCATCAAACTTGTTTGGATCTTTATCGTACACGCCATCTACTTTAGTAGCTTTTATGAGAAGTTCTGCTTCTATTTCAGATGCTCTAAGTGTTGCAGCAGTATCTGTCGTAAAGTAAGGATTTCCCGTACCACCAGCAAAGACAACCACCCGACCCTTGTCCAAATGACGACGTGCACGACGCACAATGAATGCTTCACCTATCTCTTGCATGTCTATGGCGGACTGAAGTCTCGCATCAAGCCCTGCATGTTCTAAGGCTTCTTGTATTGCTACACCATTAATAACTGTAGCTAACATACCCATGTAATCACCAGCCGTTCTAGTAATGATGCCATCAGCAGCAGCAGTCACACCACGAATAATATTACCACCACCCACAACTATAGCTACTTCTGCACCAGCATCCACAAGTTTTTTTATTTCACCTGCAATAAAATTGAGAATCTGAGTATCAATACCATACCCTTCATCACCCGCTAACGCTTCACCAGAAAATTTTACCAATACTCTCTTGATCACAGATGCACCTTTAATATAATTTCACGATTATAGCTAAAAGTGCTTTAGGAAGGGTTAATTGCTATAGGCTATATTCGCATTAGTGGTGGAAAGATATTCTTGACCTCCCTATGTGAGGCAATTAACTTCAATAAACCATCAGCTGTAAGTTCCTTTTGAGTATCAATAATACGTCTCCAGCCAAGATAACTATTGAGGTATTTAGTAGAGACTCCATGAAAGCGTACCATCCATCTTTTAAGTCTACTCCCACAAGCATTAACATTTTGAACATGGTAAATACCTCTAGTATGCTCTTTACTCGCATTAATGGTTTCATGCTCATAGTCAAATATATTTGCAAAGCTTTTATAGCTACTTTTACTATCACTACATAAGAGTACATCCTGACGAGAGAGAAGAGGTAGCATTACTTGGGCTATAGTACCATCTTGACTATTTTCAAGTATGGCATCTGTTATGTTTCCATTTCTATCTCTAGCAACAAGTACAGGAGTGTGTTGTTTTAATGACAAGCCTCTTTTGCCCAAACCTCCACACTTATGGGGCTTTCTATCAAGATGATGATTCCCTTTGTCAGATTTTATTACGGCACCAACTAAACACCCAAATCCTCACCCCGCCGCATAAGCAATCTTTTCATGCTTAAAATAACTAGCCACCCTTGTAGGATTATCTTGTAGCATCGTCATAAAGTTATTAGTATTGACTGCAAGTTCTTCTTTGTTGATGGGTATATGTTTATTGTTCATATTGCGTTTAAAATCATTGTTTAAATACTCATCAGGATTAAGGTCAAGACAAGATAGCACTCTTTTACTTACCTGCTTATTCTCCTGAGCCGAATTCGCATACCAAGCGAATACCCTAACTAAAAATTGATTGTCGTATTTAAGTTCAACAAGACTAAGATACCCAAAAACAGTCAACTACTAAAGTTAAGGGGTAAAAATGTCATATAAACATTTCAGTCTTGAAGAGAGATATTATATCGAGATAGAACTAAGAGAAGGTACTTCAGTCAATGCTATCACGGTAAATCAAGACTAAGTATAAAGAAAGTATAATATTAAAAACTATTAA
>CAZEUM010000060.1:0-6879 GCA_964514765.1 uncultured Sulfurovum sp. | reverse complement strand
TAAGTTCTTTTACTTTAAGGTCTGGACGACGTTCCAAGAGTTGCATACGTCTGCGCAAACTTGTAGTGCCTACTCTTGCCCCTTTTGGTAAATCGTCTAAACTCTTATAGCTATGGGAAAGAAGCACGTCACTTTGGTCTTGACGTGTGGTAATAGCACAAAGTTCTAAACCTTCGGGAATATATGTGGGTACATCTTTTAAGGAGTGTACCGCTAGGTCTGCATTGCCTGCAAGCATTTCATCTTCAAGCTCTTTTGTGAAATGTCCTTTTCCCCCTATGAGGGCTAAAGGTTTATCAAGTATTTTATCACCTTTAGAGACAATCTCATTGAGTTCAACACTGATGCTAGGAAATGAAAGCTCTATGCGTTCTTTTACATGGTATGCCTGCCATAAAGCCAGATTACTTGCTCTGGTCGCAATAATTAATTTTTCCAATACGATTTTTGCCTTTATTTAATGAGCTTTTTATAACCATCTCTCATTTTATCCCACTTTCCATCTATGTAGATTGTAGGTGTTCCTGAAACCATCATTTTCCTTGCTGCATCTGCATCTGCTTTTATGGCTGCTATTACTTTTTTGTCATTGACTTGTGCTTCTGTCACAGAATAACCTGTGTGTTTTTTAACAGCAGCTAATATCTTTTTAACATCTTTTTCTTTTGGGTCAATTTTTAGTGAATATATCTTTTTCACCACATCCATTTTTCCTTCATGCTGTGCCACATGCATGACACGTGTTAACACATCTGATACTGGGTGTATACGAAGCAAGGGTAAATGATAATAATAGACTGCAATCTTTTCAGGATTCTCTTTAGATGCTTTAAAAATAGCTGGTACTACTTCTTGACAAAATGGACACTGAGGATCAGAAAATATCAGTACTTTATGAGTAGCATCTTTGTTACCAAAAAGTAAATGTGCATCATCATAATATGATGCAGGAACTGATGGTTTAATAGTATCTCGGTAACTACTACCTGTTTTTAAATCTACAAGATTCCCTGTAATAACACCATCTTTTATGAACATCATTTCAGGTGCATGAATCTCTTTTTTGTTAAATTCTAAATCCATTGTTGTAAGTAAAATGGTCCATCCTGGTAATTTTTCATGTGTTTTGGACTCTATAACCGTCACACCTTTAACTTTTACCTGAGGGTTTTTCACCACTGCTTTTTTTATATATTTAAGTAATAATTTCTTATCTGGTTGTGCATTTGCACTAAGAGCTACTGTCGCTGCGACTGTGCTCATCAATAATTTCGACATCAATGACATGTTCATCTCCTTGTTTTGTAAAGTGTGTTGTTTGTTCTGGCGTTATTTTAATGATAAATTGTAAATACAAAGCATACATCAATGCAATAAGTCCTAAAAAGTCTGAAAATACCCCAGGAATCATCAAAAGTATCGCAGATGCAAAATAAGACATACTTACATTTTTAAACCTTCTTATATCAAGTTTTCCTTGACGCATAGATTGCATATTGCCAAACATGGTCTGTGAAGATCTTTGTAAAATCATCATGCCTAACATAAAAGAAGATAGTATCCATAGTACAGACCATAAAAAACCAATCTCCTCACCTGTTTTCAAAGAAAGATAAAGCTCCATAAGAAAAAAAGGTACAAGTAAAAATATCATTTTAAAATCTTTGGGAAAGCAAAGAAGCTATTTTGTCAGCAGATATTTCTTCTTTTACCATACCTTCTCTACTAATAAATTCAACCATACCATCTGCCAATTTTTTTCCAATGACCACAGCGTGAGGCACACCTATAAGTTCATAGTCTTTCATCTTTGCACCAAATCTGTCTTTTCTGTCATCAAGAAGTACATCTACACCCTTGGCTAACATTTCTTCATACAATAACTCACCCAAGGCCACCTGCGCTTCATCTTTAATATTTGCAATAATGATGTGTACGGCAAAAGGTGCTGATTCTTTTGTCCAAATACAACCTTTATCGTCATGGTTTTGCTCGATTATGGCTGCAAGTAAACGGCTCACACCGATGCCATAAGTTCCCATTAGCATTGGTACAGATTTTCCATTCTCATCTAAAAAATTTGCATTCATTGGCTTGGAATATTGTGTACCCAGTTGAAATATATGTCCTGCTTCAATCCCTTTAGTGTAACGAAGATTCCCATTACAACTGGTACATGCATCACCCTCACACACAGAAGAAATATCTGCGTAAGTCATCTCCCCTGCTTCATAGTCACTAGGGTTAACAGCTGCGCCCAATGCTTCTTCTATCACTACAATATTTGATTTCTCAAGACCCTCGTACGCTACTAACTCATTTGCGCCAAGTGCATTACAAGCTTTTACAACTTGTAGCTCAATGTTTACAGGTAAAACAAAAGTAACATACGCATTTTGGTCTTCGTCATATAAAGCTTTCATCGTGACTGTTTTTAATTTTGTATTCGTGTCATAAACTTTTGCTTGTCCTAGAGCTGCTTCAATGTTCGCAGCATACTCACAAGAGTCACAAACCACAATAGTATCTTCACCAGAATCTGCAAGCACCATAAACTCTTTAGACCCAGAACCTCCTATGGCTCCAGAGTCTGCATCTACCACTCTAAACTCAAGTCCAAGACGTGTAAATATCTTTTTATAGGTCTCTTCCATGAGCGAAAATTCTCTTTGCATATCTTCTTTACTTGCATGAAAACTGTAGCCATCTTTCATTAAGAATTCACGTCCACGCATCAAGCCAAACCGTGGTCTTATTTCATCACGAAACTTTAGGTTAATCTGATACACATTCAAAGGCAGTTGTTTATAACTTTTTACACTCTGGCGTAGCAAATTTACCATCATTTCTTCATGCGTCGGTCCCAAAATAAAATCTGTATTTTTACGGTCTTTAAAACGCAACAACTCTTTACCATACTTCTCTAAACGAGCACTTTCCTTCCAGAGAGTCGCTGGTGTAACAAAAGAAAGACTGACTTCTTGACAACCTGCTTTGTCTAACTCTTCTTTTACTACTGCACCTACTTTGTCTAGTATTTTTTTACCTAAAGGCAAAAAGTTGTAAAGTCCAGACCCACCAACAGACTGTATGAAGCCCCCTCGTATAAGGTAAATATGGCTTGCCAATGTTGCATCATTTGGTATTTCTTTGCTTGTAGGAATTAATAATCTTGAAAATCTCACGTGTTGTATCCTTTGACATGGTGGTCATTTTTATATTGTTTATAATCTATATTTTCTGTATTTATGTTAAACATTTTTTTCACAGATTCTATGCAGTTAGCATTTTCTTTTTGGGTCGAAGACTGTCTAAGGTTTTGTGTAGGGTCATGTAAAAAACGTTTAAACATCTGCTCCGCCATTTTACGTATATTGGCTTCTGCTTCAGTAGGCACAAAACCTTTTTTTAAGGCTCTTGTCATCTCTATGTCTATGGCTTTAGAAACATGTTCACGCATTTGTTTGATGACAGGTTCTATAGAAAGTGTCCTAAGCCAAGTATAAAATTCTTCTTTATAGCGTTCTACTATCTCCCCAGCCTTCACCGCTTGTTCTTCACGTAATGCATGGTTTGTTTGAGAAATAGAACGCAGATCGTCAATACGAAAAAGTTCTAGTTTTTCTAAGTCCATATTTTCTATATCTCTTGGAATTGCCATGTCAAACCAAAGCCTTTGCAAACTTTCATTTTCTATCATTTCTTTGCTAATAATTGTTTCAGTAGCAGACGTGGCAGAAAAAAGCAAGCGATAACGGTTAATATACATGGGTAATTTGTCCATAGTACCTGCTTTAACATTTTCACCTAAAGAGTGTGCGGTAAGCTCTACTTTTTCTTGGTCTCTCCCTAACATAATGACATCACACCCTGCTCTTAACAGATGTTTTGCAGCAAGTACACCCATTTCTCCTGCACCGACAACTACCCCTGTAATCCCTGCCATATTTTCACCCAAAAGCTTATAGGCTTGAGAGACCGCTACAGAGGCGATGGAAATAGGATTTTTAGATATATTGGTAATATTACGTACTTCTGCTGCACACTTAACAGCATAAGAAATCATACGGTTAAGTTTACGTCCTGCTGTTTTATTGCTGTGAGAAAGCATAAAAGCTTCTTTCACCTGTCCTGTAATTTGAGACTCACCCACTACCAAAGAGTCCAAAGAAGAAACCACTGAAAACATGTGACTTACTGCTTCTTCATCATCGTAGCGTTGTGCCGTTGATTTAAGCTGATAAAAGTTTTGATTACTTTTTTGTGCCATAAGTCCTAAAATTGCATGATAAGATGAAAAATTATCTCTAGTAGCAAGTACAATCTCTACACGGTTACAAGTTGAGATAATAAACGCTTCATGTACAAACTCAAAGGCTACAAGAAGGTTAAGCATTTCAATTTTTTCTTCATTATTTGCGAATGCCAACTTTTCTCTCATGCCTTGGTCGCAATTATGATGTGAAAAACTTACAACTTGATAGTACATTAAAATTCCCTATCTATCATCTGCATAGCAATTTGGGTTAGTTCATCTTCACCATGTGAACGCATGAGTTTTATGGCTTCTTCAGCTAAAACTTTAGCTTCTAAAAATGATTTTTCTATAATCTTGTGTTTTTTCATTTGTACAAGTATCCATTTTTGATCTTCCAGAAGAAGCACTTTGCCATGTAATGATTTTAAGGTAGCTTTCTCATTTTCCTTAAGTGCTTCATAAAGATAAATGTAAGGAAGTGTTGTTTTCCCCTCTTCAAAATCATGTAAAGCAGGTTTACCAAGTACCGAAGCATCTGCTGTAATATCTAAGATGTCATCAATCATTTGAAAGGCTATCCCAAGGTTTCTACCGTAGGTCATATAGGCCACCTTGTCTTTACCTGCCAATTGTGCAGCAGCCCCTGCACTAGCTTCCATAAGTGAAGCTGTTTTTTGGTAAATCATTTTAAGGTACGTCTCTCTATCAAGATTAAATGTTTTTGAAAGTGATACATCTTTAAGCTCACCAAGGCTAAGTTGTACAACAGCATTTGAAATAATTTTGGAGACTTCTGGACTTATATTGTTAAGCTCTAAAAACCCTTTAGAGTAGAGAATATCACCCATCATAATGGCTGTTTTATTTCCATAAAGTGCATTCAATGATGGCTTTGTGCGACGTGTATAAGCATCGTCTATCACATCATCGTGAAGCAAAGAGGCTGCATGTATCATTTCTACAATAGCAGCTGTTTTAATGGTGGCCAAGGAAGAACCTGCAATTTTCAAAATGAGCTTAGCACGAAGCCTCTTGCCATGAGGTAATTTAGCATAAAGACTACTTACTTCTTTGTCACTCAAATCAGATATAAACTGTTCAATCTTTCTCTCTACTGCATATAACACTATATAGCTTTCCTATTTTTAATTTTGTCTTCAATATAAAGTTAATTATTATAGCCTAATAAGGTTAAGGCTTTTACTACTTGGGAAATTATTCCCAAGTAGATTCAAGAGACATCCCAATATTCGTTCTGGAAAAAATAATTTCTACTTCACTCTATAAATCACTGCATACATCAAAGGCACATAATACAAATTTAACACCGTAGCCCATGCAATACCAAAACCAAGACTAATTGCCATCGGTTGCAATATATTAACCCCCCTAACTAAACAGTCAAATATTATGCTAAAAAATGCTATAATATTCTATGAAAAAAAGACTAGCTCAACAAGCGTCAGTGCAATAAATCCACTAAATGGATTTATGTAGACGCAAGAACACTAAAAATAGTAGCACAACAAGAATTAAGAGAGCGTGGTGTGAAGATGAGAGAATTGGGTATGAGTTATCAAGATATAGCTCATGTGCTTGATGTTCATCACACTACAGTATCAACATGGTATGCCAAATATAAAAGAGATGGACAAGAAGGTATCTTGATACAAAAAAGAGGACGAAAAGAAGGAGAAAAAAAGAACCTAAGTCCTAAGCAAGAAGAAGAACTCATCAAACGCCTCATAGATAGCACACCCAAACAACTAAAGTTCAAATACGTATTGTGGACTAGAGAAGCCGTTAAAAAACTCATTAAACATGATTGTGATATAGATATGCCTATATCTACTGTAGGTAAATATCTTCAAAGATGGCAGTTTACTTCACAAGTACCCATAAAGAGAGCCTATGAGCGTAGTGATGCAAAGGTACAAGCATGGCTAAAAGAAGAGTATCCCTCCATGAACGTCTCATAGAAAGTAACGATAAAAAGATATTTCTCATCTTAGATAATCTACGTGTACACCATTCAAAGATAGTAAAAGCATGGGCAGAAGAACATCAAGACAAGATAGCACTCTTTTACTTACCTGCTTATTCTCCTGACCTTAATCCTGATGAGTATTTAAACAATGATTTTAAACGCAATATGAACAATAAACATATACCCATCAACAAAGAAGAACTTGCAGTCAATACTAATAACTTTATGACGATGCTACAAGATAATCCTACAAGGGTGGCTAGTTATTTTAAGCATGAAAAGATTGCTTATGCGGCGGGGTGAGGATTTGGGTGTTTAGTTGGTGCCGTAATAGCATCATTGCTAGGAAATATTATTCATAAGATTATAAATAAAGAAAAAAGTGTCTACTTAGATGAAGCAGTTTTAGATAAATCAAATGAGAGTTTTGAAGAGCTAATTTTTAGTTTTTTAATCGATGTGAAGATGGGGTCAAATATGTCTGTAGCACAAGAAGCTTTCGGGCTAAGCTGCTACTCCCAAGTATTTTGGGTGTATTTTCATCACCTCGTATCTAGCACTCTACTTTAGCTGTCCCCTTTATTACCCCACTAAGTGAATACCCAAACTTTTGAAAGAGGCAGAGGAGGTAAGA
>CAZEUM010000059.1:0-6945 GCA_964514765.1 uncultured Sulfurovum sp. | reverse complement strand
TGTTTGCTAAAAGCATCACGGTGTCATTGGTAGAAGTGTCTCCATCTACAGAAATACGGTTAAAAGAATTTTCTGTACTTAATGTGAGTGCCTCATCCATATCTGATTTTGGAATATCTGCATCACTAATAATAAAGCATAGCATAGTAGCCATAGCAGGGTTTATCATGCCTGCACCTTTACAAATGGCTGCAATGTTAAAGTGACTTCCATCTTCAAGTTCAACTTTGTATGCCAATTCTTTTTTAAAGCTATCGGTGGTCATGATGGCAGATGCAGCATTGTGGGAATTTTTAGCATTAAAATCTAAACTATCAAAAGCAGAAGTTATTTTATCTATAGGCAGTCTATATCCGATGACACCAGTAGATGACATGACAGGGTTAAGTACAGTTTGTTTACTTGAAAGTGTTGACATAATAGACTCTATATCTTCTATGCCTTTCTCTCCTGTCATAGCATTAGCATTTTTTGCATTGATTAAGACAAAGTCTGTTTGAAAATCTTTAGGGTATCTTTGAAAGTGCTTGAGGGGTGCCGCTTGAAAGGTGTTTGAGGTAAACACGCTAGAGATGTCGCAAGGTACATCAGAACATATAAAAGCCACATCGCCCTGTATTTTATCTGAACGCATGCCTACATTGGTAGCACCACAAAAAAAACCTTGTACATTTTCCAAACCGTTTTCAAGGGGTATTATATTATACATATTTTAACTCTTCGGGTTTTTCTTTTTTACGAATGATTTTTTTGGCTTTTCTTATGCCTTCTCCTGTTCCGATGAGTAAAAGTTTTGATTCTGGCATAATGATAGTATCACCTTTAGGCATAGGGATAAACTTACCATCTTTTTGACGAATACCAATAATAGTCACATTGGCTATATCTCTAAAACGTGCTACCTTTATTTTTTTAAGCGTAAGCCATGAAGTTTTAGATACTTTTGCTTCTTCCATATCAAGAGGAGTATCTTTTTTATAGAGGAACTCTTGTAAAAGGTTTTCCATGTCAGGACGTGCTGCCATAGCATTGATGCGTTGTGCCATGAGCTTTGTTGCAGTGACCACTTTGTTCGCACCTAGCTTAAGTAGTTTTTGCTCATCTTCAAGACTTTTAGCATTAGCAATAATGAGAAACTTTCTTGTGCGATCTATCTCTCTTTCATACAAACGTGCAGAGGCTATAGTAGCAATGTTGTCTGCAACATTGTCGGCTAAAGTAATGACACCTTTGGCTGAAGAGAGGTGTGATTTCAGTATGCCTGCTTCTGTGTGAGGATGGGCAGAAACAAAGTAAGGGTAGTGGTATTTTTTAGCTATCTCTTCCATGTCTTCTCTAGGGTCAACAACTATAAAAGGGATGTGGTTTGCACGGAGTTGTTTGGTGACCTGTATAGTAAATTCATTATGATAACAGACAACAAAGTGCTGTTTAAGTCTAGCAATCTCGTAAAGCATTTTACGCTCCTTGGCAGTTTTTTGAAATTCGCCTTTTTTAACGACTTCAGCAATGATACCTATGGCAATAGAAAAAACAATAAAGCCAAAAATAATTAGTGTAATAGTAAAGATACGACCCGCATTAGAGATGGGCTGTATTTCTCCAAATCCTACCGTAGTAAAAGTGATACCTGTTTGATAAATGGCATCCATTAGAGGAAAATTATCTATAAGCATATACCCTATAGTGCCTATGAGCATTACAAGTACGGTAAGTATGAAGGGGAGTCGAAAAGGGGCTAAATGACCATAATATTCGTCATTTAATGTAATATGTGGTTTTGGGGCACTTCTCCAACCGAGAAACTTTTTAAATCTTTGAACCAATTTCAAAGCTCTGTCCCATAAAAAGGGGGCTTACTCAGCTGCAGTAGCTTGAGCAGCTTGTTTTTTCATGGTTCTAAGTGTAGAAGCAGCAACTCTGATTCTTTTCTTTGTACCGTCTTCTAGTGTAATCTTTACAGATCTCAAGTTTGGAAGTTGTCTTCTCTTTGTTTTGTTGTTTGCGTGAGAAACATTGTTTCCTGTTAATGGGCCTTTACCCGTGATGTCACATCTTCTTGCCATAATATTTCCTTTGGATGAATCGTTTCCTCCTATACTCTTAACTTAAAGTAAAAGTACGAAATAACGAATATTTTGTGGGATTATAGACAATTTACACATAGTCTTTGCTTAAGGGGACGTCTAAATCACATTTGCAAAACCTATTGTGGGTATTCACTTAGTGGGGTAATAGATGCCCCTTAATATATTTTCAAGAGCTAGGTTCACCAACCACTTATCGACCCTATGTTATAATATATAAAATAATAAAATAGGACATATATGTTAGTAGCACCGAGTATTCTTTCTGCTGATTTTGGAAATTTGGCAAAAGATGTAAGAGCCATCTGTGAGGGTGATTGTGATTTTGTGCATGTAGATGTGATGGATGGTCATTTTGTGCCTAACCTTACCATAGGACCAGTGGTTGTTGAGGCAGTTGCAAAAGCAGCTACTAAACCTTTGGACATTCATCTTATGGTACAAAACAATACTTTTTTTGTTGATTTGTTTGCACCTTTGAAACCAGAATTTATCTCTTTTCATATTGAAGAAGAAAAGCATCCTCATAGATTGGTGCAACACATACGTTCTCTTGGTGTACGTCCAGCCATTACACTAAACCCACATGCCCCACCCGAAGCCATTGAATTTTTACTTGAAGATATAGATATGGTACTTCTTATGTCTGTAAACCCTGGTTTTGGTGGGCAAAAATTCATTAGCTCAGTGCTGGAAAAAGCACAGCGACTTAAGGTGCTCATAGAAAAAAGAAACCCTAAGTGCCTCATAGAAGTTGATGGTGGAGTGAACGATAAAAACGTAAGAGAACTTGAAGCAGCAGGGGTAGATGTGGTGGTTGCAGGTTCTTTTGTTTATAAACATCCAGATGGTATTACAAAAGCTATTGCGGCATTAAAATAGTGTCAAAAAAATAAGATGAAATATTCTGAGCAGATATGCGAAGCTTTTACGAGAAAACATTTAGTGTTTTCCTTGCATCATGCTTTAGCGTTAGAAGTGAGATAAGGAGAAAGAATTTATGAGAGTTAAAATTTGTGGTATTACCAATTTAAAAGATGCCTTACATGCAGTAGCCTGTGGTGCCGATGCATTAGGCTTTGTTTTTTATAACAAGTCGCCACGTTACATTACACCAACGGCTGCTAAAAAAATTATAGACAAACTTCCCCCTTTTATAGAAAGGGTAGGCCTGTTTGTAAATGAAGGCGTAGATACCATCGATACAGTTTGCAAATATTCAGATATTTCACGTGCACAAATTCATTTTGAAGTAGATGAAGAGTCTTTAGCTACTATTGGACTACAAACTTTGCCTGTTGTACGTGCGAAAAGTCCTGAAGACCTCCAAACGTTTAAAAATAGATATCGTCTTGTAGATGCATACACTGAAGCTTATGGTGGTTCAGGAAAACGTTTGAACCTTGACTGGTTCCATAAGGTAGATTGTTCCAAAATAATTTTAGCAGGAGGGCTTACACCTGAAAATGTAGCCCAAGTCAAAAGCTTAGGTTTTTATGCTGTAGATGTAAGCTCTGGTGTTGAGTCTATCAAAGGTAAAAAAGACCCTTTAAAAGTAAAACAGTTTATAGATAATGCAAAAAGTCTTTGAGGTACTCACTGTGGCTTTCCGTAAAAATAGCGGTGTGCTTAATAAAGAGCAGTATGAGCAAATAGTCACGAGGCATACGACACTCCTTGAAGACCCCGATACTATTTTTATTTTACTTCAAGCTTCGGGCTATCCTATTGGGCAAGAAGATGAAGATACTTATAGGTTAGAGACCTGTTTTACTTCCTATAAAGAACAACGTTATTGTGTCATAGACATAGAAACAAATGGGTCTAAACCTAGCACTTCACAGGTCATAGAAATAGGGGCCTTAATGATACAAAATGGTAAAGTCATAGACCGTTTTGAAACCTTTGTAGAGTGTGTATTTCTTCCTGAATATATTAGTAAAATTACAGGCATTGAGCCCCAAGACCTTATAGATGCACCTACTAGAAAATCAGTTTTAACTCAGTTGCGCCAATTTATGGGAGATGCAGTATTTGTTGCACATAATGCTTCTTTTGATTACGGTTTTCTTAATTCTTCTTTTGAGCGTTTTGGCTTAGGAAACATAGGAAATTTACCTTTATGTACCATTGAACTAGCGCGTCGTACCTTTGAAAGTGAACGTTATGGACTTGCCTATCTTATAGACTTTTTAGAGATTAAAACAGCCACGCATCATAGGGCTTTTTCTGACGCAGTATGTGCATTAAAAGTAATGGAAAAGTCTTTGGAAACACTGCCAGAGTATGTGTGCACAACAGATCAACTGTTAGAATTTGCAAAGTCGTCTAAAAAAGAACGTAGACTCAAAAAAGAAAAGACCTAAGCTTCTTTTTTTCCTAAAATATGGTGTAAAAAAAGTATTTGTGCAAATACAGCTGCAAAAATATTGAGTAAAGGTATGTAGTTAAACCCTGCTGCTATCATAGAAAGCATGGTTGCTTTTTTTGTTCTTGCTTTTATCTCTTGTTTGTCGGCTATAAAAAGACTACTCACATCATAAATGGTAGGGGCTTTAAGTAAAATAGACCAAAGCCATAACATATAAACAGCACCTACCAATGGTATAAACATGATGGGGAAGGTAAACATAAATATGAGAAAGAAAATCATAGCAGATTTTAGGCTTAAAAATATAGACATTATAATGTTTGGTGTACCTGCTACTTCCGCCTCAGGGTAGTGTTTTTTTGCTAGTTTTCTGAGCAAAGGTTCTACCATAAATGAAGTAACAATGGAAATCATGATAATGAAGACCATGTAAGAAATGGCAATGGCTGCTACAGCTGCACCAGTAGTCTGTAGCCATTCCCATGGCATCCATGAGAGGTAGCCAGATACAAAACTATTTAGCCTTGCTCCAAATAGCCATAGCAGTGTTACCGTTATAGCTAATGAGATGAGGGCTACTCTTAGGGTGAAGATGAGTACGATGGGGGAGATGATGTCTTTAAAGCTTTTTCCTATAGTTTGTGTCATGATTTTACCTTTTATTTTTTATACTCATTTTTAAATTTTACATATCTTGCGGCTGAAGCATACAGTTCTTTTACTTCTTTGTCTGTTAGTTCTCGTACTACTTTTGCAGGACTTCCCATAATGAGGCTCCTAGGTGGAAAAACTTTGTTCTTGGTTACAAGAGAAGAAGCACCAACTATGGACTCTTTGCCTATGACTGCACCATCTAGTATGGTTGCAGACATGCCTATGAGACAGGCATCTTCTATGGTGCAACCATGTAGCATCACTCTGTGACCAACGGTGACATCATTACCAATGACTGTAGGGTTACCATCGGACATATCTGCTTTTTTGTGGTGGGTTATGTGTATCATGCTAAGGTCTTGGATATTGCTTCTATCTCCTATACTGATGTGGTGTACATCGCCACGTACCACGCAGCCAAACCATACCGCAGAGTCTTCTCCCATGCTTACCCGACCTATGACAGAAGCCCCTTGGGCAATCCAGGCATTTTTTTGCAGTTGTGGGGTCCATTCTTTAAATTTGATAAGCATTAACTGTCCTTTAAAATACGACTTGTCAAACGAGAGACATAGTCAGGTGTTTCTTTTTTTGTTTTGTCGTGTACTTTGTTTGTATATTGTTCTAAAAGCATGTGATTGTTGATAGATTTTCCTAAATGTGGTACTTTGATGTAGGCACCATTTTCTTGAAGTATCCATCGTAGTTGGTTGTCTGCTAGTTGAAGTATGAGGATTTGTTCTATTTTTTTTGTAAGGTTAGCTTCAAGTATAGGTGTCATGAGTTCTACACGACGTATAAGGTTTCGAGGCATAAGGTCTGCAGAAGAGATGTAACATTTTACTTTATTATGTTTAAAATAATAGATACGTGGATGCTCAAGGTATTTACCAATAATAGAAGAGACTACTATATTTTCAGAGATATCTTTAATGCCAGGTTTTAAGCAACAAATACCACGAATGATGAGGTCAACTTTGCATCCTGCTTGTGAAGCCAAATAGAGTGCTTGTATGATGTTAATGTCAACAAGAGAGTTAGCCTTAAGGATAATATGACCTTTCTTACCTTCTTGTGCTTCTTTTTCTATCATTTTTATGAGTCTTGGTTTGATTTGCACAGGAGACATAAAAAGAGTGTCTAGTTTAGTGTAAGTAGAAAACCCAGTTAAAAAATGAAAAAAGTGTGTGGCATCATTGCCAAACTCTTCTTTAGTAGTAAAGTAAGACATATCTGTATATATTTTTGCAGTACTTGGGTTGTAATTCCCCGTGGCAAGATGCACATAACTTTGAAGTTTTTTGCCTTTTCTTTTGATGACCTGTGCAATTTTGGCATGTACTTTAAGTCCAGGGATACCGTAAACTACGTGTGCACCTGCATCTTCAAGTGCTTTTGCCCAGCGTAGGTTGTTTTCTTCATCGAAACGTGCTTTAAGTTCGACCAACACAGTTACTTGCTTGTCTTCTCGTACAGCGTCAATGAGTGCCTTGACTATGGGTGAGTTTGGACCAGCACGGTAGAGTGTCATTCTAATTGCAAGGGTGTCTGGGTCTACTGCTGCTTGTTTGATAAACTGTAGCACAGGCTCAAAAGAATCATAAGGATGGTAAAGTAGTATGTCTTGCTTCTCCATAGCTTCAAAGATATTTTCAGAGTCTAGTGGTGGCAGTGTTTTGGGGTTAAAAGTAGGTAAAACAAGGTGTGCAAGTGCCTTATCTCCGACTATCTGCCATAAAGAACCTAAGTCTAAAGGTAAACTTTTATAGGAATAAATATCTTTTTCATCAAGGTTGAGGTGAGAGAGTAGAAATTTACTAAGTTTTTTATTGA
>CAZEUM010000058.1:0-7033 GCA_964514765.1 uncultured Sulfurovum sp. | reverse complement strand
TTAATAGTTTTTAATATTATACTTTCTTTATACTTAGTCTTGATTTACCGTGGGGCTATAGAGAATTCTCTTCACTATGTAAAAGATGTGGCATTCTTAGAAGATTTCAATCGTATGCGAACTTCACAAATCCCTGCAGTTACTTCTTTACTTAGGTCTTTGGCAATCAATCTTCTTAATCTAAACAATTTCTCCAACAAAACACAGGCTAGAAAAATGTTTGCTTGGGGTATCTCGGATATTTTTAGCTTATATGGAATTTAGTTTTGATTTACCGTGGCGTTATTTGGAGACAATACTTATATTTTTTATTTTTATGTTATAATTATAAAAAAGGTGATACAGTGGGTATTTTTTATTTTTTAAAGAAAAAAGGGCTGGTACCTTATGAGAAGATTTGTAAGGAATTAGACATTTTTACTGCAATATCTCTTGCTATGCCTAAAATGAACAACCCTTTTTTACTTGACAACAAGAGTAATCATCCTATAATTTTTGGTTATTTTATAGGCGTCCTTGATTATATGGCAGAGGTGTATAAACTTAATGAAAAAGATGTACTTCTCGTAAAAACCCAATATATATTACATAATTTTGCAAAAAATGATGAAGCATATACCGAAGAACTACTACGCTATTGTAAAGAACTTAGGCAAAAAAACGAGGTGGATAGTTATGCTTTAAGAGGAAAACTTGCTATGAGAAAATGGAAAAAAGGTGGTCCTATGGCAGAGTGTGCCCCTATGGGACTCATTAGAATTTTAAACGATTATCCCAAATCTCGAAATAGAGATTCCCACATAGGCCAAATTGAGTAAAATCCATCAGACACATGAAGATTATGTATCTGTACGTATATTTTGGGAGATAGAAGCGGCATAGTTATAGGCTATTTGGTTTGGTTTTACATTAAAGTGCAAAGTTTCAATTCCAATAGTTGGATTTTTGGTACGCAGAAGTATGTTGTTTTTCTTCCGCGTTTCTTTTATGCTTAGTTTTTGTTTTTGTAAAGTCTTAGCATGTTTAAGTGTATACTTTTTGAACTGTGCATAACTCATACCAAAAGCACAAAGTGACAAGCCAAAAAAATTATGATTACTTTTGTCATGTTTAGTAAGGGTGTGAGGAAACACAGTTATTCCCACGGGATGACCAACGTACTATTTTGTTTTGTTTGTTGACTTCTAAAAAAAGCTTACAAGTTCTTTGTTCTATATGGCCACCCATCATCATGCCACCGCCCCAAGGTCCCATCATCCCACCGCCCCAAGGTCCCATCATCATAGGCATACTATGTATACGACTTTCCGCATAGATGTAAACTGCATTTTTGTTGGGCAAAGTATAGGTTTGGTCAGGATGTCCTACTTGCGCTATAAAAGCATGAATATCTCTTCCCACCCATGCATTGTGTTTTATAATAAAATTTTTATGTGTAGCGCAGGCACTTAGAAATAAGATGCCAACAATGCCCAAAAGAAACATCTTTAATTTGTTATTTTTCATAAATACTCCGTTCATTTAAAGTATATCTAAAATTTTTATCGTATGGATTTATTGTGAAGTATATTAGACCATCATTTCTAAAATTTTCCCTACCATTAAGCCTCCAAAAGTACCCAATATGTAACCCATCATTGCCATAAGTACAGCTATAGGGATGAGTGATTTGGAGTAGGCAGAAGCAAGAATAGGAGCAGAGGCTACACCACCTATGTTTGCCAATGAAGCGACACCTAAAGAGAAGAGGTCAAGCTTAAAGAGTTTGGCAAAAATGACCATAATAATGGCATGTATGGCAATAATAATAAACCCTGCAAATATATAAAGAGGAGCTTGGGTGAGCTCTGTAAAGTTAGCTCTTGAAGCAATGAGTGCCACAATGAGATAAAGCATAATATTTGCTAGTTGGGATGAGCCAGATATTTTTGCCAAAGGAGTCATGGCAAAAACTATACCTGCAAGTGTAGCAAGAATAACAACCCATGTTGTAGTGCTAAGAAAGTCTGTAGTAGGAAGTACTGATGCTCCGTATTGTGCTAATGCCGAAACAAGCAATGACACAGCTAGTAAAAAAAATAAAGAAGCAAAATCCATAGGTTTTTTCTTAGCTTCTTTTTTTGCCAATCGTTTTCCAACTTCATCCATAACAGAGGTGTCTGCTTTTGTCCAATAATTGAATTTCTTAGCAAAAGGTACAAGTGCTAAAAGTATCATTACCCAAATAGCATAATCTATGGAGTCTATGAGTAAGGTGTAACCCATAGCAGAGTCAGGCAAGTTCAAAGCACCTTGAATGGCAAGCATATTTGTTGTTCCTCTCATCCATGAACCTGAAAGTGCAACAAAAGCTTTCCATGACTCTGCAGCAAAAGAGCTGTGAAAGAGGGTGAACATACCGATGAATCCCATAGCGATACTGACAGAAGCGAGTAAAAATGTCAGTAACATCTTTTTACCAAGTTTAACTATCTCACGCATATCTGCAAGCAGTAACATAAGAAAAATCATAGCAGGAAGCAAGTTGGACTTTAGTGTTTTATATGTTGCGGTAACAGAGTCTGTTGCCTCCCATAATCCAAAGGTAGAAGCCAACATCACCATAAAATAAATAATGACAATAGCAGGAAGATACCCAAAGAGCTTATGTTGACTCTTTTTTTCTATGTAAACAATGCTTGCAGATATCATCATGAGTGTAGCAAGGTAGCTAAATCCATCTTCTATCATTTATGTTTCCTTAAAAATTCTCTTTATAGCTTCAGAACATACCGTTAATCCCACGGCTCCAGTTACTGCCACACAAGAACCTTTCTCTTTACATTTATCAACTTCGGGAGAAAAGACTACAGTAAAATTCCTGTCAAACTTTGCTTTTTTAAGTTCATTACGTATTTTACGAGCCAAGGCATCACCATGTGTTTTCCAAATGGAAGCTACTTCTATTTTGCTAGCATCATAACGTTTTGCTGAACCCAGTGCCATGATGAGTTTTTTGTAACATTTTTTGGCTACTTCTATTTTGACCTTGGTTGTGTCTGCTGCATCTATAACAAGGTCATAGGGTTCAAAATCAAACGCAGCTACCCATGCCATATCCATACATTGATTAATAGTTTTGATACCAGGGTAGAGTACTTGTAGTCTTTCTACTTTCACTTCACCTACAGCTTCAGAACCTATTTGTCTGTTTTGGTTACTCTCATCATAGACATCAAAGTCAAGTATGCTAATGTCTGCAACACCCGAACGGTAAAGACAATCTAGAGCATAAGAGCCTACACCACCTACGCCGAGTATGAGTATTTTTGATTTTTGTAATTTTTCAAAATTCTCATCTCCAAATAACGTACGACAACGGGTAAATCTCATGCTTATATCCATTTTTCTAAAACAGAAATATCATTATGTGAAGTCATGTCAAGATGCACAGGGGTAACCGATACATAGCCACTGTTAATAGCTTCAAAATCTGTTATATGCCCTTTAGTCTTTAGCCATTCAAGTCTTGGTAGTCCTATCCAGTAGTATTCTGCACCTCTTGGGTTATGATGTGCTTCAGCGTAAAAATCATACTTTTTATTGCCAGTGCGTGTCACTTTAAAACCTTTACATTCAGAAGAAGGAATAGGGGGGATATTTACATTGAGAAATTTTCGTTCAGGCAGAGGAAAGTCATCTGAAAATATTTTTTCTACCAAGGCTTTAATGCTCTCTTGGGCTAATGTGTAACCATAGTTTTTAATACTCTTACCATCGTTTCTATAAACTTGAGAGATGGCAATAGCAGGGATGCCTTGAAGTGCCGCTTCCATAGCGGCAGAAGCCGTACCTGAGTAGGTAATGTCTTCTCCCATATTTGCCCCAATGTTTATGCCAGAAATGACAATATCAGGTTTTTCATTTTCTTTAAAAAGTTTGCTTAATGAAAGAAAAATACAATCTGTAGGTGTACCATCATCAAGTTTATAAAAGTCTTTTTCTAACTCTACAAAACGTAAAGGTCTAGTAAGGGTAAGTGAATGTCCACAAGCAGATTTTTCTGTAGTAGGTGCTACAACAGTCACATGACCCAAAGGTTTCAGTACCTCAACAAGTGCTAGCAGTCCTTTAGAGTCAAATCCATCGTCATTGGTGATTAATATTTTTTTCATTCTCTACTATACTATATGTTTATAATATACTTGTTACTTTTCCATCTTTAATGTTTAATTTGATGAGTATTTTCCCTGTTTTTGAATAGATAGTTGTCTTGCCATTAAATATACTTTCTTGTTTACCTTCTATAAAAATTGGAATAACGTGGCGAGACTTGACAGAAAAACATTAATTTATACAGTTTTATTCCGTTATAATATTAGATGAATAGGCTACATAAGGATTTTCAAAAATGAAATGGTACAATAGTATTAAAACTAAAGTAATTGGTTTCTTTCTTTTAATTTACATGGTTTTTCTTGTTATTATAATCGTCATATTTTCTATTATTAGAGAAGAAGCATTGGTCACGATGTCACCAGTAAAAGTTGACGCTGCGACTTCAGAAGTACTCAGAAATATAAGAAATGCACAGAATAAAATGGAAGAAGTGGTACTGATTTTAGCTTCTGTAGTAAAAGAGGATATAAAAAATATAAATATCATTAAAGCCATTTTTTCGGCTGATACAAAGAGTATGATTGTGAGTGGTGGTATTTGGTTTGAATCTTATGCCAAGAAAAAAGATAAAAAAGATCATATATATTTCTTCAATAAAAATAAAGATAATACCTTTTCAGAAGTCCTTGATTACCTTAAAAAAATACCACAATCTTATAGAAAAACAGAGTTTTATCTTTCTGCAAAACAGCTAAAAGAAGGTGAAACCTTTTGGACAAAAGTGTATTCTGATCCTGTTACTAAATTACGAATGATTACGGTAGTTGCACCTATCTATAAAAATGATATTTTCATAGGTGTTGCAAGTCTTGACCTAGAACTAGCCAATCAAGAACATGTATTATTTGGAGATACATTAAAATTTAAAAAAAGTTATTTAATGATGCTAGACAGAGAAGGTGAGCTCATAAGCAAATCATCCTTACTTAATAATATTCTTGCACATGATGATAATATCTACAATGCTAAGAATCCAAAAATAGCTAAGTTACTTAGCTATGTTAAACCTGCATTAGGCTACAGTAATACACCTGAACATTTTGATGAAACCTTGGTTAAAAACTTAAGTAATCTTGATATAAGCATAGATCATTTAGAAGAAGAGAGCGTAGCTACACTTTTGAAAATAAGACAAAAAAAGAGTGATCAAGCACTTTCTTCTCGAATTTATTTTTTAGAAGATGATCCTATTTTAGGTACTAAAAGTATTGTGGCTGTGTATCATTTCCCTTTTGCACACTGGAACGTAGTTATTGGTATACCAGAAAATCAAATATTGGCACAAAGTAATAAAATTGCTAAACAAATTATTGTTACAACAATATTTTGGACCTTATTGGCGACGATATTTGGGTATTTTTTATTGAGTAGAGTTTTTATAAAACCAATTGAAGATATCAATGAACAGTTAAATGAGAATCTTTTGAAATCTGAAAATAAATATAAGATATTAACCTGTGAAGATAAAGGAGAAATAGGTTCATTGGTAGAAAACCTAAATACAAGAACCATAGCACTTGAAAACTCCTTGGAACGAGAAGCCCTGGAGGTAGATAAACGTGTAATCAATGAAAAGCTTCTTATGCAACAATCTAAAATGGCAGCTATGGGTGAGATGATGGATGCCGTAGCACACCAATGGAAGCAACCACTTAATGCTTTAAGTATGTACAGTGATATTATTAAAAGTGATTTTGATGAGGGCGAGGTTGATGCTGCATATATGGCACAATTTAGTGATGATTTACAGTTACAGATTGGACATATGGTCAGCACACTTGATGAATTTAGGAATTTTTTTCGTCCTAGTGAAAAAATGCAAGATTTTTTACTTATTGATGTAATTAATTCTGTGCTTATTTTAATGAAAGATCAGCTTTTAAAACATCGTATTACGGTCGCCATAGAGAAAGATGAGAAGATTATGCTACATGGTTCAGCCAATGAGTTTAAACATCTTATTTTAAATCTTTTTAACAATGCAAAAGATGCTTTTAAGGAAAACAATATAAAAAAAAGAATGATAACAATACGACTAATGCATCAAGAAAAAAATGATGTTTTAGAGGTAGAAGACAATGCAGGAGGCATACCTAAAAAAGTTATTAAAGACATTTTTAAGGCAAATGTCACGACAAAAGAGCTGGGAAAAGGTACAGGTATAGGTCTATATATGAGTACACAAATAGCCCAGCACTACGGTGCAACACTCTCTGTCTATAGTCAAAAAAATGGTTCTTGTTTTGTGGTGACATTTAATAAGTAGAAGTTTACACCCAAAAGTTAAATCTGAAATGTAAGGAGTATCTTATCTCACATAGCATCTCAAAGTCTAACTTTAATCCATTGTGTAATCATTGCTAATTCAGCATTATCAAGATTATGTGCTTTATCATAGGATTTAAAGCCAATGTCAAAACCAGACTTTTGTAAGGTCTCAATTTGAACTTTACTTGTCTCATAAGGAAGTACTTCATCATGGGTACCATGTGTGCAGAGCCAGTTTTCAGATTTCAAATTTGGATTTTTTTCTTTAAGTAGACTATTTACATCATAAATATAGCCACTTATTGCTATATAACCAGCGAGTACTTTTTCATACCTTGCACCAAATTCAAAGGTGAGTAGTGAACCTTGTGAAAAACCAAATAAAAAGCTTTCCTCTGCATTAAAATCTTTTTCAAATAAGGCATCTAGGGTATCTGCAAGTAAAGCACTTGAATAGACAATACCATCAAATTGCTTTGGGGGTAGGTCATACCATGAGTACCCACCAAAGTATTCATTGGGGGCATCAAGTAGAAGGTAGTTCATTTCATTAATGTTTAAATACTCTGGTAAAAATGTAAATCCTTGAGATGAATCACCACGTCCA
>CAZEUM010000057.1:0-7057 GCA_964514765.1 uncultured Sulfurovum sp. | reverse complement strand
TGTTTTATGCAAAAATGAGGTATTATGACTCTTTAACATTTAGGATGTTTGAGGGTAACAGTCTTTTGGCTATGGGTGGTATCTATACAGTAGATGGTGTAGAAGCAGCAGGATTTGCACTCTATACAGATGAGTGTATCAGCAATAAAATGAATAGAGGATAGTGTAGATGAGTAAAGCAGATTTAATTGTAGGTCTCCAGTGGGGAGATGAAGGAAAAGGAAAGATAGTTGACCATATGGCACAAACGCATGACTATGTCTGTCGTTTTGCAGGTGGTCATAATGCAGGGCATACCATCGTTATAGATGGTAAAAAATATGCACTCCACCTTATACCTTCTGGGGTACTTAATGCTAAAGCTAAAAACATCGTAGGAAATGGCGTGGTGCTGTCCCCGAAAGATTTCATTAAAGAGATGCTGCAGTTTGATGACTTGAAAGGAAGACTTTTTCTTTCGGACAAGGCACATATTTTATTGCCATATCATGCACAAATAGACCAAGCTAAAGAACGTCTTAAAGGCGATAAAGCCATAGGTACAACTGGTAAGGGTATTGGACCTGCATATGGTGATAAGATTGCCAGAGTAGGACATAGACTAGGCGAACTTTTAAACCCAGAGAAATTAACAGCAAAAATCGTTTCTTATTTTGAACAAAATCAAGCTATCTTTGAGGCAATGGAACTTGACATTCCTAAAGAAGCAGCACTTTTAGCAGAGCTTCAAGGCTACAAAGATGTACTAGGTTCATTCATTACTGATACTGCTCAGTTGATGTGGAAGATTATGGATGAAGATAAAAAGATATTGCTAGAAGGCGCTCAAGGAACGATGCTAGATATTGACCATGGAACATACCCTTATGTTACTTCTTCAAGCACAGTATCTGCAGGAGCTTGTATAGGCTTAGGCATAAATCCTAAGGACATTGGCAAAGTTACAGGCATTGCAAAAGCCTATTGTACACGTGTGGGAAATGGACCTTTCCCTTCTGAAGATTTTGGAGATGAAGGTGAAAGACTACGTAAAAATGGACATGAATTTGGTACTACTACAGGACGTCCAAGAAGATGTGGTTGGTTTGATGCAGTTGCCATGCGTCATGCAGTACGTGTGAATGGTGTAGACCAAGTATCACTCATGAAACTTGACGTGCTTGATGGTTTTAATGAGGTGAAAGTATGTGTAGCCTATGAAGTAGATGGTAAAGAGATTAACTATGTACCTTATGACTTAGAAGATGCAAGACCGATTTACAAGTCTTTTTTAGGATGGGATAAAACAGAAGGTGTAAGAGTGTTTGATGACTTACCAGATACCGCCAAATCATACATAAAAGCACTAGAAGAGATGACAGGGACAAAGATGGGGATTATTTCCACAAGTCCAGAGAGAGCCGATACTATAATACGATAATAAAGGATGCAATAATGAGATTAAAACCACAACAAACAAGATATGTCGCTACTAAAATTGGGATAGATTTAGCCAATGCACCTTTTATTACTATGCCCAAAGGTAGAGAGGCTGTTGTTGAAGCATGTAAAGTTGTCATAGATGAAAATCTTGCTATAGAACATGCACTCGATGAAAAAGTCAAAAAAATTTTAGATGAAAACTATGACGAAATAGAATTTCAGCATGCAGATGAAAGACAACTCTTCTTTATGATAAAAAAGAAAATGGCAGCAGATGCTGGTGTCATCATGAATTATGATGACCGTTATAATGATTTGGCTCACCTTATATTAGATGAATTATATGAAAATTACTTAGCAGAATATGAAGTGAATGAAAACCAAGTTAAAAATGTTATTTTCAAAGCTTTTAAAGCCTTTGCAGATGCCTATGATGAGATAGATGACATCGTTTATGACAAGATACGTGGCATGGAGAAAGAAGTGGTTCCCGGTTCTCAAGACTATGAGCTTCTTTATGAAAGATACTACCAAGAAGAGCTTTCTAAAAGAGGAATGCTGTAATGGCAAAGGTCTCACTTTATTTTGAAAACGGCATGTTGCTTGAAGCTAAAAGTTTTGGGGTAGAGGGTACATCTATTGGTGAATGTGTATTTAATACCTCTCTTACAGGCTACCAGGAGATAGCTACTGACCCTTCTTATGCAGGGCAATTTGTCACCTTTACAATGCCTGAGATAGGGAATGTAGGATGTAATGAGCAAGATATGGAGAGCAAGGGTGTGCATTGTAAAGGTGTGATTGTTCGTACCTATCAGGACCGACCTTCCAACTTTAGATCTGAAGAAACACTTTCCTCGCTTTTGGAAAAAAATGGCGTGCTTGGTATTTGTGATATAGATACACGTTTCATTACTAAAATGTTGAGAGAAGAAGGTGCTATGATGATGGTGGCTTCTACAGAAATACATGATGAACTAGAGCTAAAAAAAGTGTTAGACGCATCTTCACGTATTGAAGAGATAAATTATATTAAAGAAGTAAGTACAAAAAAGACTTATGTACATAAAGAAGCCCGTTATAATATTGAAAACTTTTCTTATGATGAGCCTAAAACAACTAAAAAAGTAATCGCACTTGATTTTGGTATAAAAAGAAACATACTTAATGAACTTACCCATGCTGGTATGGAAGTGACTGTTGTGCCCAACACTATGTCCGCTGAAGATATCATTTCTAAAGTAGCGAGGAAAGAGATTGATGGTGTATTTTTATCAAATGGTCCTGGTGATCCACTTATTTTAAAAGATGAACAAGCTAAAATTAAAAAACTAATCGTTGCTAAAGTACCAATGTTTGGTATTTGCCTTGGGCATCAATTGCTTTCTATTTCTCATGGTTTTGATACCTATAAACTTCAGTTTGGTCAACATGGTGGTAATCATCCCGTACAAAACCAAGAAGATGGAACTGTAGAGATCACAGCACAAAATCATAACTACAATGTTCCAAAAAGCATAGAAACAGTAGCAACGATTACACACATCAATTTATTTGATAATACTATCGAGGGAGTGAAGTACAAAGATGCACCTATACTGTCGGTACAACATCACCCTGAGGCAAGCCCAGGCCCACATGAATCAGCATATGTGTTTGAACAATTTGCACAAATGCTTTAAGGATATAGAATGAATATAGCAATACTCTTTGGAGGTTCAAGTTTTGAACATGAGATAAGTATCGTTTCTGCGATTACTATGAAAAAAGTGTTAAAAAAATCTACACTTACATATATTTTTGTGAGTGCAGATAGAAAGTTTTATTTGATAGATACAGAGAAAATAAACTCTAAACTTTTTTCATCGGGTGCATATAAAAAATGTAAAGAACTTACGCTAAGACAAGGTGGTTTTTTTATAGATGGAATGTTTGGCTCCAAATCTGTAGATTTTGATGTGGCATTAAACCTTATGCATGGTAGAGATGGTGAAGACGGAAAGGTTTCATCTATGATGGAATTTTTTAATATACCTTTTATTTCTCCTCGTATGGAAGCGTCAGCACTTTCTTATAATAAACTCTACACGAAGTTTTTAGCAGAAAGCTTAGGTGTAAAAACAGTAGCTTACGAATACTTATCTAAAAATGATGAGAGAAAAATATCTATGACTTACCCTGTGATTATCAAGCCTGTACGCTTAGGGTCTAGCATAGGAGTTAGTATTGTGAAAATTGCATCAGAACTTGACTATGCCCTTGATGTGGCTTTTGAGTTTGATACGGATGTTATTATAGAGCCATTTATAGAAGGTGTTAAAGAGTTTAATCAAGCAGGGTGTTTTACAGACAAGTGGGAACTTTCTATTGTTGAAGAGCCACAAAAAGAAGAATTTTTGGATTTTGAAAAAAAGTACATGGACTTTTCCAGAGATTCTCAAGTACTTGACTCTGATATTTCTGAAGATTTAAAAGTAAAAATACAAGAGAGTTTTAAAAAAATATATAACCCTCTCTTTTTAGGAAGTGTTATGCGTTGTGATTTTTTTGTAGTAAAGGGAGAAGTGCTTTTAAATGAGATAAACCCAATCCCAGGGTCCATGGCAAATTATCTTTTTGAAGATTTTGAAGATATGATAGAAAGACTTTCTAAAAATCTACCCAGAGAACAAAATATCACTGTGGATTATCAATACATTCATTCTATTCAAAGTGCTAAAGGGAAAGCGTAACTATATATTATTACCCAAATTAAGAGGTAAATACTCCTGTTTTAATCAAAATTATTTATATAAATAATAGGATATAATCTATCTTATTTGGGCATGAATGCAGACGATTTGTGCCACTTTTGAGTAAAATAATAAGTAATTGGTGCATATTAAGCTGTTGTCTTGTAAAAAATCTTATAATTATTGTTGAGTGTTGTATTTTACAACATAGATTTTATTTAAGGGGGTATGCATGCAATCAAACGCAGCATTGGAATATGATTATTCATTAGCAAAAAAGTTTACGTTTTTAACTATTTTGTTTGGATTTTTAGGTATGTTAGTAGGTACGTTAATCGCCGCACAAATGGCATTTCCGGAATTAAACTATTTGCTCGGTGAGTATGGTACATTTTCAAGACTTAGACCTATACATACAAACACAGTAGTATTTGGATTTACAGTTTCTGGAATTTTTGCTACTTGGTTTTATTTGGGACAAAGGGTACTTAAAGTATCTATAGCAGAATCAAAGTTTTTGATGGTATTGGGAAATATCCAGTTTTGGCTTTACTTTATAGGGGCACTTTTAGCAACTATATCTTTACTTTTTGGTATATCTTCATCAAAAGAATATTCCCAGTATCAGTGGCCATTTGATATTGTAGTAGTACTAGTTTGGGTACTTTGGGGTCTTAATATAATGGGACTCGTTGGGATTAGAAGAGAAAAAGCGCTTTATATTTCTGTATGGTACTATATAGCATGTTTCCTTGGGATTGCTATGCTCTATCTTTTTAACAGTATGGCAATACCAACTTATTTTGCAACAGAAGGTTTAGGTAGTGTGTTTCACTCAGTCTCTATGTACTCAGGAACGAATGATGCTTTGGTTCAATGGTGGTATGGTCATAATGCTGTTGCATTTGGGTTTACTGTACCAATTCTTGGTATGATTTATTACTTCCTTCCAAAAGAATCAGGTCAGGCAATTTATTCATATAAATTGTCACTTCTTTCTTTTTGGGGATTAATGTTTGTATATCTTTGGGCTGGCTCACACCACCTATTGTGGTCAACTGTTCCAGACTGGATGCAGACCATGGGTTCTGCGTTCTCTGTAGTGCTTATATTGCCATCATGGGGATCGGCTATCAACATGCTTCTTACTATGAAGGGTGAGTGGAATCAGTTAACGAATAACCCAATTATTAAGTTTATGATACTAGCATCAACATTTTATATGTTGGCAACCATAGAGGGACCTATTCAAGCAATTAGATCGGTCAATGCAATTGCACACTTTACAGACTGGATTCCAGGGCATGTACACGATGGTACACTAGGTTGGGTTTCATTTATGATAATGGCATCTATCTTTCATATGTCACCACGTATGTTTAAAAGAGAGATTTACTCTAGAAAACTTATGGAATGGCAGTTCTGGTTACAGACAGTAGCAGTTGTATTGTACTTTACGTCTATGTGGATTGCAGGTATCACGCAAGGTATGATGTGGAGAGCAGTAGATGAGTACGGTAACTTAATGTTTTCATTCATCGATACAGTAACTGTATTGCATCCATATTATGCTATTAGGGCACTTTCAGGGGTAATGTATTTCATTGGTTTCTTGATGTTTGCTTACAATATTTATAAAACTATGACTTCAGGTAAAGAATTATCTGAAGAGCCACAGTTTAGAACACCTATGGCATAAGGGAGGTAGACATTATGTTTTTTCATTGGTTAGAAAAAAATCCATTTTATTTTGCTGTGGCAATTTTTGTAGTTATCTCATTTGCAGGGCTTATAGAGATTATACCAAATTTCTCAAAAGCATCTCAGCCGTTAATTACTACAAAGCCACGCACAGTCCTTGAGCTTGCGGGTAAAAATGTGTACATGAAAGATAATTGTATGTCATGTCACTCACAACTGATCCGTCCATTTAAATCTGAGACAGATCGTTATGGTGACTTTTCGCTTTCAGGAGAGTATGCTTACGATAGACCATTTCTTTGGGGTTCAAAAAGAACAGGTCCTGACTTGCACCGTATTGGTAATTACCGTACAACTGATTGGCATGAGGCACATATGTTGAACCCACCTGAGATTGTACCTGGATCCATAATGCCTGCGTATGATCATCAGTTTGAAAATATTGCTGACATAGAAACAGCATATGCTGAAGCAGTAACTGTTAAAAATGTTTTTCATACTCCATATGGTCCTGAGATTAAAGGTAGCCAAGAGGCATGGGATAAGCACAGACCAAAAGTTCTTGAAGATGCAAAGAAAATTGCAACTGATATGAAAGATGAAAGAGTAAAATCCGCTATTTCTGAGGGTAATATACCCGAAATTGTAGCACTTATTGCTTATTTAAATAGCTTAAAATAGGAGGTTAAAAGATGGATATGGATCTTAGAAACTTACAAGGTTATGCAAGTTTTTTCATGACCATCTTTTTAGTCATTATGTTATATGGCTATATTGTGCATCTATACAGGTCAGAAAAAAAAGGTGAACGGGATTATGAAAAATATGGGAATATTGCACTTGATGATGAAATAACAAGTACACCCGTAGAAGATAAGCCTGCATCAGAAAGAGAATATAAGGAGGAGAATAAATGAATGGATTAATGATAAAATCATTGGCATTTTCAGTACTATTAATGGCAGCTACAATTTATGTAGTTATGAGTTTGGAAATTGATATTTTTGCAGATTCAATAAAAATGATTACTATGGCAGGGGCACTGGCAATTGCAGTAATTACATCTGTAGTTACAACAAAATATATTTATCAAATAAAGACAGATACAGCAAGTGGGGAACTCATAAATGAAACTTGGGATGGTATAGGTGAATATAAAAATGAACTTCCATCAGGATGGGCTTACTCATTTTTAGCCGTAT
>CAZEUM010000056.1:0-7088 GCA_964514765.1 uncultured Sulfurovum sp. | reverse complement strand
ACTTGCATGGAAGATGCACAGAGTTCTAAAAACTGGGGATATAAGGTCTATACTATTACCCCACTAAGTGAATACCCACCAAATAATTAAATCACATTAGAAATCCTAAATCTGTCAAGTATTACCTAATTATTACAAAATTATTTCCTTCTTAATATAAAATATAATCCTTCATATTAGGGTAGCAAATAGCAGCATTTGGCTATGATTATATGTTCAGTCCTATAAACTATCTAAAAAGAGAGCCATTATGGGACTGTTTGATTATGAATTTTAACTAGAAAAGATTAAAGCACAGCAAGCACCATTGCAAAAACTAAATACCATCATAAACTGGGAAATATTCCATAAACCTACAGAGAAGGCTCTTCATAAAAAACCTAAAAGCAACACAGGAGCTAAACCCTATGATAGAGTCATGATATTTAAGATACTTATCTTGCAACGTTATTATAATCTTAGTGAGGAGCATCAGGAGATATTGACTTAATGTCAATAGAGCTGAAGCGCACCAAATAGAATTTCAAATCAAAGAGAGACACGCACTAAATGTTGTGTCCAACAGTAACACCTAACTATTTTTCCTCCCCATAAAATTTAAGATTGAACTATGAAGGCATGTCTTCATAGTTTTGATTCACCATTATAATCTTAGTGAGGAGCATCAGGAGATATTGACTTAATGTCAATAGAGCTGAAGCGCACCAAATAGAATTTCAAATCAAAGAGAGACACGCACTAAATGTTGTGTCCAACAGTAACACCTAACTATTTTTCCTCCCCATAAAATTTAAGATTGAACTATGAAGGCATGTCTTCATAGTTTTGATTCACCGTGGGATTAAGCCACAAAAAATGAGAGCTGTGTTACAATAACAAGATATACAAAATTGAAGGATTTTTCATGACTATACTACTATTTAAACTCATCATGGTATTTTTTATCATAGCTACAGCTTTAGTAGGTGGATACTTAGCTTTTAAGATTAAAAAAAGTAAAAAAAGTGTTCTCTATTTTTCGCTTGGAAATACATTTGCAGCAGGTATTTTTTTAGGTGCAGGACTTATTCATATGCTTCCTGATGCCGCGGAAGGCTTCTCTGCTCTTCTTCAGAGTGATTTTCCTTTTGCGTCTTTTATCACAGCTCTTGGATTTTTACTAATTTTATTTATTGAAAAAAGTATGTCTAGCAGTAAAGAAAATATCACTTATGTATTGATTTTTGTTTTATCTATACACTCAATCATTGCAGGTATAGCTTTAGGGTCAGAAATAATAATGGCACAGTCTATTATCATCGCTATAGCTATATTGGCACATAAGGGTTCAGCTGCATTTGCCTTGGGTGTCAATATGATCAAAAGTAAATTAGAAACTAGAAAGATTGCTAAGCTGATTATTATATTCAGCATAATGACACCTTTTGGCATACTCATTGGTGTCTTACTCACTCATGTGCTAGATGGACATGCAATAAAATTTAGCATTGCTACATTTGATGCCCTTGCAGCAGGGACATTTTTATATATTGCCATTATGGATATTTTCAATGAAGAGTTTAAAGAGAGAACGGATATCTATTTAAAACTTCTGTTTTCTATATTGGGTCTACTACTGATGGCACTGCTTGCTATTTGGCTTTGATTGGCATATCCTCTGACAGAGGTAAAATTCTCTCTATTTGACAAGGATGAAGCCAAGCTTTTTATGCAGAGTACTGTTAGTCATGAGTACCGTATATCGGAGGTGTTGATAACTCAGATATTTTTGAAGATATAATATTTCTCTTTAAGTATTTCTCTTAATTCTAACTTTCTTAGGGTCAAAGAGGTCAATGGCAACTTTAACCATAGGTTCTTGTAGTAGCGTGGAGGGGTCTTTCTCTTTGGTCGCTTCTGGGGCAATGCAAGAGCTTTTCATTTCTATATCTTCTATCATAGAGCTTACATTGGCATCAGCATGAGGTGCTTGTTCTTTAAGTATTTCTTTTTCGTTGCTAGATGTTAGGACTTTTTTTTTAGCCACGTTGATAATTTTAGTTTCAAACCCAAAGGTGTCTTTTGCAAACATATTGATAAGTCCCCAATGGGCGATAAGTGTTTTTTTATCATCACCTTCTACCAGAGATTCCCAAGTTAATTTGTTCTCTCCAAAACTTTTAAAGACAATGTTACGTTCAAAACATCTACCAAGGTCATAGTTCCTGTCGTAGAGTTTTTTGACAAGCAAATCAAATGTTTTTTGATAAGGATTTATTTGTGTCTTAGCTGCTTCTATTGTGGGCGTACCTTCTGTAGGTTTTGCTTCTTCCTTGGTATCTGAGGCCATAGGGGCTTGTATAGGTTCTGGATTAGCACTTGCCTTTACTTCTACCTTAGGATGCTCTTTTTTTGTTACTGATTTTGTTACAGGAAGTGTTGCTATAATCTCCTCTTGCGTAATTGTAATTACCTCAGGAGACACAGTAAGGTCTGGTGAGGGAGTACTTATTATAATTTCTGAGACCTCTACCCCTTTGAGTTCTTGTTTAAGTCCACGTATCATAGTGTCGATATCTTTGATTTCTAAAGATTCCATCATTTTAAACAGTGCTAAAGAGAGGACAAATTCTCCATCAGACCCAAGGGAGAGTAGAGACTTGGAGTCTGCGATGACTCTGAAAAAACGTTCTATTATCATAGGAGAGAATGTACCATTACCATTGAGCAATAAATCTTTTAGATAAAGCATAAGCTCATCAAGTATCATTTCAGCTTCATAGTCTGTTGACATTTTTATAAAGGCTAAGATTTTTTCTGTGTCTTTATGCATGATGTCTTGCAATAAAGTTTCTAAAAGGCTAGGCTCTATGATGCCTAGCATGCCAGTGACTGTAGCAAGGTCTACAAAGTTTTTAGAATAAACTATAGCTTGGTCTAGTAAGGTAAGCGAATCTCTTAAAGACCCTGCTCCAGAACGCGCGATGATGTCCAAGGCATCTCTTTCATAGCCAACTTCTTCAAGAGTTAAAATGTGTTCTAAATGTTTAAGTGTAAGGTTTTGGGGTATCTTTTTAAAACGAAAATGCTGTGTACGTGAAAGGATGGTAGCAGGCAGTTTTAGTGGATCAGTAGTAGCCAATATGAACTTTACAAAAGGAGGTGGTTCTTCTAATGTTTTAAGCAGAGCATTAAAAGCCTGGGGGGTGAGCATATGGACTTCATCGATGATAAAAATTTTGTATCGTGCTGAGCTTGGTTTATATTTGCTATGTTCTATGAGGTCTTTTATGTCATCTATACCACGGTTAGAAGCTGCGTCCATTTCTATGATGTCCATATGGCTATTTTCTTTAGCCATGTTGCAGTGCGCACAAAGGCCACAAGGATGGGAAGTAGCACCTTCTTCACAGAGTAATGCTTTGGCAAATATACGTGCAGTCGAGGTTTTACCTGAACCACGTAAACCTGAAAAAAGGTATGCATGAGAGAGTCTATTGCCATCAAGTGCTAGGGCTAAGGTCTGAGAGACTGCTTCTTGACCTATGAGGTCGTCAAATGTAGCAGGTCGGTATTTTCTTGCTAGGGCTAAAGACACAATTCCACCTTGTTTTTTGTACTAATATTGTAGTTAAATTTTACTTTTGCTTGGTATAATTGAGTAAATAAAATAGAATGTTTAAGGGATGAGGTATGAAATGGAAAGGTGGGAAAAGTACAAATCTGTGTAAAATTTAGATACCTATTTACATCATATTGTTGATTATTTTTATAAAGACTATGAACCAATAAAATTACTTTTCTCATTACAGCCATTTGAGCTAACATTTTAGGCTTACCTCCTTCAACAAGTCTATCATATCAACAGTTTTAGTATACCTGCTTTATTTGAGTAGTTTTTGATTATACAAGGGTTCGGTTTAAGAAATTTTGGAAATATTATATTCATCTTATTTATTACCCCACTAAGTGAATACCGTGTTGGTGCAATCTACAATTTGGGGTTTAGCCATAGGGGTTTCATTTACCAAACTTCGTTATACTCCTACGATATAAATCTAGCAAGGACAAGCATGCATAAAATTTTACTATTATTACTTAGCACACTTTTTTTGGGAGCCAGTACACTTCCTATTGAAAAAAGCTTAGTGCAGGGAACATTAGGTAACGGTTTTAGCTATAGCATTTTACATAATGAAAAACCTAAAGATACTGTAGAGTTTCGCCTTCTAGTGAAAGTTGGTTCTCTTGAAGAGGAGGATGACCAAAGAGGTTTGGCACACTTTGTTGAGCATATGGCATTTAACGGTACCAAACATTTTGAGAAAAATGAACTCATTTCATACTTGGAGTCTATTGGTTTGAAGTTTGGTGGTGATCTTAATGCCAATACAGGTTATACGCGAACACTATATAAGCTTTCTGTTCCTGTTTCGGACAAGCATCTTGATGTGGCTTTGACCATATTGGGAGACTGGGCAGGGGGAATGCTTTTCAATCCTGAGGAATACGAAAAAGAAAGGGGGGTAGTATTGGAAGAAAAACGTCTTCGTAACAGTGTTGCTTTTAGACTCTATATGCAGTATGCACCACTTCTTTATGGAGAAAGCAAATACACTGATCGTACTGTTATTGGGACAAAAGAGGTGATTGAACATTCCCCTGTGCAACGTGCATTAGATTTTTATGAAAAATGGTATAGACCAGAGTTGATGCATCTTATTGTGGTGGGTGACATTAATGTTAGCAAGATGAAAAAGAAGATACAAAAACAATTTTCATTGCTTAAAAATAACAGTTCTAAAAAACCAATATCACGTTTAATACCAGAAAACAATGAGACGCGCATGATGGTGATTAGTGACAAAGAGTTGTTTGAAAATGCTACGGAGATTTACTATCTTGAGCCTTACCTAGGTACCCGTACGTTTGCAAATAAAAAGTCTTATATTGTCACTTGGTTAGCAAAGAATATATTTAATATGGAGGCAAAAAAAGCACTTTTGAAACCAGAAAGTAAAGCCTTGGATATATCTATGCTTACACAAAAACTAACACCCCACAAAAAAGCCCATACCTTTGTGCTAACATATAATGAAAAAGATAGGGAAGAAGCCTTTTCTCAACTCCATGCACTCATGTGGCAATTTGGAAAATTTGGCTTTGACGAAACTATGCTTAAGCGTGTAAAAAAACAACTTCTTAAATACAACGAAGATGCGTTTAAAAACATTTCAAGTACAGAGTCTACTGCTTTGTCTTCAGAACTTATTAGAAGTATAGAACACGGTGGTATATTTATTGACAGAAAGATGGATTATGAGATTGTTAACATACTTGTAGGTGAAATTACACTGCAAGAAGTCAATGAACGTTTCAGAGACATACTTAATATACAAGACAGGGTTATACTCTTTAAAAGTACCAAAAAATTTGAATTAGATACACAAGATGTCCTCCAAGAGATTAAAAAAGCTAAAGAAGAGGCAAAAGAAGCCCCAAAGGTAAAGAAAAGAGTATTAACACTTTTGAAAAAACCACTTTTGGCTAACAAGATTTTGGAAAAAAGTTTTGATGAAAAAGCAGGTATTTACAGCTATAGGCTAGAAAACAATGTCACGGTATTGTTTAAACCTACAGATTTTCGCAAAAATGAAGTTTTGCTTTCGGCTGTGAGCCATGGAGGCTTAAGTGCTTTACCTACAGAAGCACTTAATGATGCAAAAAAAGCTTCTAGCTGGGTCATGCAATCTGCTCCAAGCGACTTTAGTCCTGATGAAATGAGTGCCTTGCTTTCAGGTAAAAAAGTACAGGTTAATTTTTCTCTTTCTAGATTTTATGAAAGTATTAGTACGCAGAGTAGTAGCAAAGACTTAGAGAGTATGATGAGGGTGATTTACCTTTATGTGACAGTACCCAAAATAAGTCCAAATGTAGATAGACAGTTACGTAACCGTCACCTCTCTTTGTCAAAAGAGTCTGAGCGAGACCCTGCCTATAAATTTAATAAAGAGATGCATAAATTTTACTATATGAATAACCCACGTATACTTTTTGACAGCAAAGAAAGTATCAATGATCTAAACGCAACAAAAATGCTAAGTATTTTTAAAGAGAAGTTTCAGTCCATGAACCATTTTAACTATGTTATCGTGGGTGATATTGGAGTAGAAGAAATAGAAAAACAGATATCTTTATACCTTGCAAATTTACCAATATCTCAAAGAAATGAAGATATAAATGCTACGCCCTACCCATATAAAACAGGTTTTCAAAAATTTGTGAAAGCATTGAACACAACCAATATCGCCAACGTGGGGTTAAAGTACCGTGCAGTCCTAGAATACTCACTCGTAACAGACAGTGCACTTTCTATGATGAACGATATTTTGACCATAAGATTACGTAACTTGATTAGAGAAGAGAAATCAGGCACTTATGGGGTAGGGGTAAATTGTAATATTGTTAGAGAATTAGAAAAAACTGCCTCATGTAACATACAGTTTGCCTCCGACCCTACACGTAAAGATGAGCTGATTAAAGGTGTTAGGCAGGTTATATCTCAATTTGTAAAAGAGGGTCCTACTACTTTAGAACTTAAAAATGTAAAAATAAAATATATGCTTTTGTACAAAAAAGCCTTGAAAAATAACTATTTTTGGCAAGAGCTTATACTTAACCATGCCAAATATGCTGATGATATTCATGTACTTCTTGACTTCGAGAAAAACATAGGAAATGTGACTAAAAAAGAAGTGCAAAAGGTTTCCAAAATACTCTTTGGGGGTGATTTGCTTCAAACAGAACGGATGCCCAAAAAAAAGTAAAAAGTAATATTTTAGGAGCATTCTGAATTTGTAAATAGATTATTTATGAGTTTGTAAGATATAAAAATATATAATTTAATTTATTACGGCATCAACTAAATAGACAAATAAAAATATCTCTCAGATACTCTATGTATGGGCTTCTGTGTACTTAAAAAATTGATATGTTTAATTAGTGCCGTAATATTCTAAAAATTTAAAAGGTATATATTGTGAAAAAAGTTATAAAAAAAGTTATAAAAAAAGTTATACTTGGCTCTACGTTAGTAGTAGCATCCATAG
>CAZEUM010000055.1:0-7112 GCA_964514765.1 uncultured Sulfurovum sp. | reverse complement strand
ACCTGGCTTTTTTGCTACTTGACCTTTGTTTGAACAGCCCGTAAAAAGAGTCCCCGTCATCACTAGAATAAAAACCAATATTAGGGGGGGGAATCGTTTCATAGTACCTCTTTACTTTTAGGTGGATATTATCACTTTTTTTGACTTTGCTTTTGCTTGCTAAAATCTGGGATTAAAACCTTTGCTTTGAGAGTAATTCAAACATGTCTTGACTAACAGGAATAACAAGTAAGCTATCCAATATAAGAAAATCATTTTTCAAGTGATTTACTCTTCTAATATTCTGTATATCTACTTTATACAACTTTGCTATACTTTCCAGAGTTTCCCCCAGTTTTACGTAATGTGAAACCATATGAGATTTTAATATTTCTTTCTCTTGTATTGTTTCATTGGGAAATTCATAACGTAAATAAAACGCAAAAACTTTTTCAATAGGGATAGTGATTTTATATCGCTTCTTCTCTTTAGGTACCAAAGCATTTTTAAAACTTTTATTAAGTTTTAAAAGTTGTTTTTCATCCATTTTTAATAGTTTAGCAAGTGCTTTTGAAGAAGTACCACCTGCTACTTCAACTTTAATTAACCCATCCTCAATTCCGTCATTGTTTTGATATCCAAAATCCACTGTGGCATTTTCCCCTATCATCGCAACAAGTAGCAATTTTTTAATATATTCACGTGTTTCTCTAGGTAAATACTTTTCATTATTATCCGTCAATACACTAAGGTCATCTGTTCCTGCATGCTCTATAGCGCGTGCCATGCGTCCCTCACCGCAATTATAAGCCATAGCAGCAATATACCACTTTCCAAACTGTTTATGTAACTTATTGAGGTAAGCAATGGCCGCTGATGTAGAAGAGACGGTATCGCAACGTTCATCATAGCTCTTGCAAACAACAAGATCATAATGCTTGGCAGTTGCCTCCATAAATTGCCATAAACCCACAGCTTGTTTCGGGGAAACAATTTCTGTATTAAACCCAGATTCAATCATAGCTAAGTATATAAACAAATCACTCACACCATCTTTTACAAGCAAACTTTGCATGGTATAAAGTATCTCTTTCCCACGGACTAAAGCACGCTGGTGAAACTTTTTTAATTTTTCTTCATTTTTTTCGGCAAAAGAGACAAAGGCATCATCATAAACATAAGATGCATCTACATCAAACTCGCTAAAAACATAACCATAAGAGGGGTATTTACTTTCTAAAGATGATGCATAGCTACTTTGTCCCAAAGAGAAAAAGACTAATAAAAAATATTTCATAATCAAAAGAAGTTTAGACATCAGAAAGAAAAAAGTCTTTTGGCATTATTTGTACAAAGTGCAACAATTTCTTCTTTACTCCATTTTGAAAGTTCTGCCATTTTAGCTACTACAAAAGTAGTATAGGCAGGCTCATTTCGTTTTCCTCTGTGTGGATGTGGTGTCAGGTAAGGTGCATCTGTTTCTATAAGCAATTTATCTTCAGGAATTTTAGGATACACATTAATGAGTTTTTTTGCATTTTTAAAGGTCAAAACGCCACCTATGCCATAATAAAAATTCTTTTTAGCAAGTTTTAGTAAAGATTCATCTGCATTATAACAATGCAAAACGCCCCCCTCTTCTCCTGCATATTCATCTAAAAGGGCAAGACAATCTGCTGAAGATTCTCTTACGTGTACAATGAGTGGTTTTTTCACTTCTTTTGCCCATAATATTTGATCTATAAAAACCTTTTTTTGTAAATCTTTTTCCACATCAATCCCTTCTTGTGTATCAGGTAAGCGAAAATAATCCAAACCACATTCACCTATAGCGACACATTTGGGATGTGTTACAAATGTTTCCAAGGCTTTCTTGTCATAATTTTTCGCATCATAAGGATGCACGCCAACAGAAAAGTAAATCTCGTCATACTCTTCAGACAAAGCCACTGCCCTCTTTAAGGTTTTAGGGTCTGCCCCTGGTATGACAAATTTTTCTACACCTTCCTCTTTTGCATTTTTTAAAACTTTTTCTATATCGTTATTATATCGTTCATTATCCAAGTGACAGTGTGTATCTATTATCATTTATTCCTTATTTAGATATTATAGCCAAATATAATCTTAAATTAGTTATAGTTTCCATCATAAAACTTATACAGTAGGGACATATATGCTAGCAATGACCATTTTATCTATTTTTATTTTTATTATACTTTTAATTATCTTCATTGAGTATAAAAATGAAAAAAAATATCAGAGAAAAAGAAATTCTGTAACAAAAAGTAAAAGAAATCTTAAAATAAAAAAAATTGTGCCTACTCCATCGAGGAGACTAGAAGAAATAGTAGCCCCAGAAGCAACACCCAAACCTCCCATTAAAGAAGTACAAAAAAAGACAAAAAACTTACCTAAAGTTAAATACCCTCAGTTTTCACATGCACGTCTATTAGACATGGGGCTTTCAAATGAAGAATCCATAGAATTTGTACAAGAGCTCATCCCCCAACTTGAAATGCAAATTCCTCTCATAGAAGAAGTGATGAACATCCCTGACTTTCGCCAAATGGAACGCCTTACACATAGTATAAAAGGTTCTACTACTAACATTGGCACAGGAGGGGTATCAGACCTTTTAGTCGAATGTAACACCTACTTAAAATCCGGTACTGACATTGACATAGCCAAGATTTATTTTGAAGCGCTAAAATATTATACAAAAGAACTCAGAGAAGAGTACATCTAAGTAACCTAAGCTCTTAGTTTTCTTGCAAACTCTACTGCTTCTTTGGTAGGGTTTTCTCCTGCTATAATGCGTGTAATTTCATGCACTCGTCCTTCTTCACTTAGTTCAATTACTTGACTAAAATTGCCATCTTTTGTCACAACAATATGTTGATTTGCTTGTGCTGAAAGATGGGGTTGATGAGAAATGGCAAATATTTGGTATACAGAAGAAAGCTTTTTTATCATATCTGCAATGGCTATGGACTCATCACCAGAAACATTGGCATCTATCTCGTCTAGTATCAGGACTCCTTCTGCTTCACTTTCATTAATGCTTGAAGCCATCATTGCTAGACGAACACGGTTAAATTCACCACCACTAAGTGTACTTGTTTGAGAACCACCAAGCATTACATCTAGCACATCTGAACCTCTATTGCTTAATGATTGTGTACTAAAAACAAAAGAAAGTGCAGGAAGTTTCAAGGTTTTCAAATACCCTTCAAGTACTTTTTCAAGTGAGTTTGCCTCTTTTTTTCGTGCAGTAGTAATCTGTCTAGCAAGGGTAGAAAGCTCTACATACTCCATGCTTAAAAAAGCTTCCAACATGCTCTTATCTTCTTCGATATTTTTGTAGCTTGCCAGTTCTTTTTTCTTAGTTTCCTTATAGTCCAATGCTTCTGCTATAGAACCATAGCGTTGTTGCAAGGAGGTAATATCTGAAAGCCTGTCTAAGATATGTTCAACATCCATTTCTCCAAGTTCTGTTGCTAAATGTTCTGTCTCTTCAAAATCAGCTCGTACTTGGTTCATGGCATCCATGAAAGAAGAAGCATCTTTGTCTAAAAGTGCATACACTTCTTCAACAGCAGATTCTGCTGCAAATATATCTATAGCTTTACTTAGTGAAGCTTTTATTTTATCTATACGTGAGAGTTGCTTTTTCACTTGTAATAGTTCTTCATCTTCATTTATCTGTGGATTGATTTTCTCTATTTTTTCCACTTCATACTTGGCGTACTCCATACGTTCTACTAGTGTTTTTTCTTCTTCTTTTATCTTTTCAAGTGCTTGCACTTTTTGTATGTAGTTTTCATATCGTTTTTTATATTCTTTTAAAAGCTTCTTAAAAGTTTTGTCATGTGAAAGAAGAGCATTGTCTAACTGTGTTATGAGCTTGTTTGATTCAAAACCACTCTTATCACGAATAGAAAGATACTGCACATAAGGGCTAAACAATTCGTTCAAAGCTTTTTTAGAGATGTTTTGCCCTTCTATAAAGTAACGTAGCTTCTCTTTTTTTACAGTCTTAATAGTCACTTCATCTTCAAATTCATACAAATCACTTTGTAGTTTTAAAGGTTTTTTAACTCTCACTTCACAAAGTTTTGCTGCACCTTGTGTACTGTAAGCAAAGCTAGAAAGAATGGCAGACATGAGTACAGACTTTCCTGCACCAGAAGGTCCTGTAAACACAACAAGCCCTTTGTTAAACTCTAGCTCAACTTTATCAAAAGTGACAAGGTTATGAAAATACAAACGTTCTATCAAAGTTTGTCTCCCCAGTGTAGTTTCTCTCTCAACACTGAAAAGTAATTACGCTCTTTTCTATGCAAAAATTTTGCCCCTATTTTTGCTCCTTCTATGTAAAGGATATCACCTTCAAGTAAGTCATATACTTCTTGTCCATCTATAGTAGCTATGGCTTCATATTGCTCTGCATCAAACTCTATACTAAAGTCCGCCGGTACCACTAAAGGGCGTTGATTGCCTAAAGAATGTGCAGAAATAGGTGTAATGATAAATGCTTTGGTCAAAGGGTACACTACAGGCCCACCTGCTGCCAGATTATATGCGGTAGACCCTGTAGGTGTAGAGACAAGAACCCCATCACCACGGTATGAATTAAACTTTTCTCCAAGTATAGAAACATTTACTTTTACCATTTTTGACGGTCTAGGAGAAGAAATTACCACATCATTAAAGGCAAAAAATTCTTTTTTTGTCCCATTTTTCTTCTTTATGTATCCCTCTATCATCATCCTATCATCAATGCGATATTCTTTTAAGAGTAACTGTTCTAAAAATGTCTCGACATCATCTATGGTCACATCTGCTAAAAAACCTAAAGTACCAGCATTGATGCCTATAACAGGCTTTTTATGAGCATTGGAACGACGTACTAAAGACAGTAATGTGCCGTCTCCCCCCAAAGAAACTAAAAAGTCTGCCTGCAAACACATATATTCAAAATCCACACCTTTTAGCCCTATCATAGTTGCAGATTGTTCTGCAAGAAGCACAGTAATACCTTTTGCTTCAAATTGTTTTTTTATACGCTCATACAATATACGTATCTCAGGGTCATTAGGTTTCAATATAAACCCTGCTGTTTTAATCTGTTTTAATTTTTGATTACTCATGTTTTACCTAATATATATAAAATAATTTCTCTCGTAGGTTAGCATAATCTAGCTTGGTAGGCTAAAAATACTTCAAATTGACATGTTTTTGCTTGACTTAGCCCCTTAAACAACATTTAGCTATAATCGCGACTATAATTCATAAGAGGAACAGGTACATGAGAACACATTATTGTGCAGAAGTAAACGAAGAACATATAGGGCAAGAGATTACAGTTGCAGGTTGGGTGTCTAGCCGTAGAGACCATGGTGGGCTTATTTTCATTGACCTTAGAGACAAAGACCAAGTCATACAACTTGTTTGTGACCCAGCAGACAATGTTGAAGCGCACAAAATAGCTGAAGATGTAAGAGACCAGTTTGTGCTTGTAGCAAAAGGCAAGATGCGTGCTAGAGGTGAAGGACTTGAAAATCCTAAACTCAAAACGGGTAAAGTGGAGATGATAGTAGACTCCCTTGTCATAGAAAACCGTTCTAAGCCTATGCCTTTTGAGCTAAATGATGATAAAGTAAATGAAGAGATAAAGCTTAAGTACCGTTACTTAGAGTTACGTACGCAAAAGTCTTACGACATCTTTAAACTCCGTTCCAAAGCGACTATTGCTGCACGTAATGCACTTGATGAACTAGACTTCTTGGAAGTAGAAACGCCTATCATCACCAAGTCTACACCTGAAGGTGCTAGAGACTACCTAGTGCCTAGCCGTGTACATGGAGGAGAGTTTTATGCACTTCCACAGTCTCCACAGCTTTTTAAACAGCTTCTTATGGTAGGTGGTTTTGACCGATACTTCCAAATAGCAAAATGTTTTAGGGATGAAGACTTACGTGCAGACAGACAACCAGAATTTACCCAAATAGATGTAGAGATGTCTTTTTGTGACCAAGAAGATGTCATTTCTGTAGCTGAAAAACTCATTCACAACATCTTTACAAAATGTAACTTTGACATAGCTACAAAGTTTAAACGTATGACTTACGCTGATGCTATGGAAAACTACGGTTCAGATAAACCAGACATGCGTTATGACCTGCACATGGTAGACGTGATAGACATCTTCGCAGGTTGTGACAATGAGATATTTTCTAACATAGCAAAAGACATTAAAGCCAACCGTATTAAAGCACTTAAAGTACCAAAAGGTGATGAGATATTTTCAAAACGCCAAATGAAAGGTTTTGAAGAATATGTACGTAAATTTGGAGCATCTGGTCTTGGATATTTCCAAATGAAAGAAGACGGTCTCAAAGGTCCTCTTGCTAAGTTCTTTACTGAAGAGGACATTCAAGCCATTATAGATAGATGTAAACTTGAAGTTGGTGACGCAGTATTCTTTGGGGCAGGACCTAAAAAATTAGTATTAGACTACATGGGTCGTTTTCGTATTTACCTTGCAGAACTTATGGACATTATCCCTCAAGATGTGTTTGAGTTTTTATGGGTCATGGACTTCCCTATGTTTGAAGTAGAAGATGGCAAAATAAAAGCCATGCACCACGCCTTTACTATGCCTGAGCTAGATGCAGAAGGTGAAATAAGCTATGAAAACATTGAAGACTTAAAATCTGTAGCCTATGACATCGTACTTAATGGTACCGAACTTGGTGGTGGCTCTATTCGTATACACAAAGAAGATTTACAAATGGAGGTCTTTAAACTTATGGGCATCTCAGATGAAGAAGCAAAAGAAAAGTTTGGTTTCTTACTCGAAGCCTTCAAGTTTGGAGCCCCTCCTCACGGTGGATTTGCCTTAGGTCTTGACAGACTCATCATGCTTATGACAGGTTCATCAAGCATACGTGAAGTCATAGCTTTTCCTAAGACACAAAAAGCCCAATGTCTTCTTACCCAAGCTCCAAGCCCAGTAGAAGACGAACAGCTTAAAGAACTTAGCTTACGCATACGCCAAACACCAGTACAATAAAGGACAAAAACATGAAAAAACTATTTTTAATCATCGGAGCACCAGGCTCTGGAAAAAC
>CAZEUM010000054.1:0-7144 GCA_964514765.1 uncultured Sulfurovum sp. | reverse complement strand
GATTTCTGTAAAAGCAATGTTAGGCTACCCCGATGGTACAAATATTATGCATAAAGAACTTACAGTAAAAGTAAGTGAATATAATACCCTAGGTGTACAACTAGCAAAAGAAATGATAAAAAAAGGAGCATTACAAATTTTAGAAAAAGCAGAGAGTATAGCTTTTAAAGACGAAATGCCAGAGAGACTTTAGAAGTCTCCCTTTAGGATATCCTTTAAAAGAAAATATCTACAAAAGAACCAGCGGTACCAGTGACTATATCTTTAGCTGTGCTTCCCATAGGTAAGCCTTCCATCAACTTTCTAGGCGCTTTTCCTCCTATAGAGTCTATTTGTTTATCCATTTCATGTTGGATGAGTTTTTGCATATCTAGATTTATTTTTGGGTCATCGAGTGAACCATATATTTTGCCTGTAAATTCTTTATTTTGTATAAGTACATCAAAATAGGCATTTACAGTTTTTTGTTTGGTATTTATGTGCATATTGGTTAAATAAATGTGATTTTTTAAATTAGAAAGTTTCATACCACCAGTGATAATATTGTGTTGATACTTAATGGCTAACTCACTAGCATCAAATGTCTCGTACAGAAGATTGATACCTGCTTTATCATAGGCTTTTTCAACAAAATCTGATTTTAAAAACCTTGCATTATCTAGTTTGGTATTGATAAGAAGCAATTCTTTTTTAAAGTCATAGTTAATGCTTCCATTGGTGTGTGCTTCAAGATAATTAGGATAATCTAACATCTGTATGATGCTCTCAAATGAGGCATCTTTAAAATCTACATATAATATATCATCTTGATAAAGAAAATCAGTCAAACCACCAAAGCTCTTGGAAAGACCTCTTATTTTAAGGGCATTATTATAATTTATTTTCCCTTTAGCATGAAATGGACCATGGTATGTATTTCCAATAAGTGCTTCTATTTGTTCTAAGTTTTGTATGTTTAGGGTAAAAAGAGCATGTGTCTTTTTTGTATGCTCATCATAAGTACCTTTTTCTATGTTAATTTTTGCATGGTTTAGATTGATATGACTGCTAAAGGTATGTAAAGTTTTATTTATGTTTATATCGGCTGAGAGTGCAAGAGGAAGTGTTTTATAATGGGCATCTTTAAGTGTGTAATAAAGTTTTCCTTTTTTGTTTTCTTTGCTAAGGTATTTGAAATGTGCTTCTAAAGTAGCTTTTCCATGAGGTAAATCGCTAAGACCCATAAGTGTGTAGAGTTTGTTGGCATGAATATTTGTCATTTTTATGTTTAGGTTTTTAAGTTCATTATAGACTTTAAGGGTATCAAATTTAACTTCTCCGTCCAACATGCTACCATCACCTCTTATGTATAAGCGTGTATAAGGTCCATAAAGATGCCCTGTGATGTTAATATCATCTTCTATGGTTACTAGGTGACTTGGAAGGCGTGCAGCAGATATTTCATAGTCCATATTAATCCATTTACGACTGAGTGGACCATTGAGTTTAACCTTGTAATGCTTTTCAACTAAACCGTCAAAGTTAAGATAGGTATCTAAGGTATGTCGTGCATAGCCATCATTTCTTGCGTAAAGTTTACCTACTATATTGTGACCTTGTATTTGAAAATCTATATAGGTATCTATGGAGTGTTCTTTGGCATTAAGATCTGTATCTTTAAAAATGAAATGATTTGTATCATTTGCTATTTTAAGGCTAGAGCTTAAAACATTTTCTTTAAAACTTGCTTCAAAACTACTGTTTGGAAAAACTTCCTGCTTTAAGTCATGTCCAAATTTTTCTTCTACAAGCTCATTTAACTCTTTTTGTAAAAATTTTACCCCTTTCAATTTTACCTTAGTATGCATCTCTCTTTTTAGAAGATCATAATCAATACTCCCAACCATCTTGGCATCAAGTAGTGGATGTTGTTTGAGTCTTTGCATAAGTGTATTAAAAGGCACATCTTTTAAATCAAAATGAAATTTCTTTTTTTCATAAGTAATATTTAAAATACCACCAAAACTTTCAGAAAAGCCTTGCATCTTAATCTTTTTATCTAAAACAAAATTACCTGTAGCATAGAATGGACCGATGGTATCCACTTTTGTGATATGCTTGATATCTGCTAATTCTTTTATGTCTAGACTATAGTTTGCCATACCATAGTGTATTTTTTGGTCATATATCCCTTCTCTAATTTGGACTATGACAGAAGGCATGGTCATATTTATATCGAAGGTATATTTTTTATTGTGGATGTCTACCTTTGTATCTAGGGTTACTGTGCTATTGATATCACTATAGTTATTGTCTTTCGCATGAAAGGTGAGTTGTCCTTGAATATTGTTCTTCCCAAGGGTATCAAAATGTAAATGTATGTTTGACTTCCCCTTAAGTAGAGGTTTTTGATCTAAAGCGGTAAAAAACTTAGTTGTGTTTACATCATTGAGTGCTAGGTTAACATTTTCAAAATTACGACGTTTTTTGACAGCATTTAAAACGAGGGTACCATCAAGTATCTGTCCTTCACCTTCAATGGTAAAATTCCTAAACTTACCATATATTTTCCCACCTACAAAGACATCATCCTCTATAGAACATATATTACTTTTAATACAATTACTCGTCACTGCATATTGAAGGTCTAGGGTTGAGAAACTTAAAATACCGTAAATATAAATTTTATACTCATCTGCAAGTAAGAGTTCTCCTGTGAATTCTGGGTAATCATGAAAATTAAGTGAAAGTACTTTTACATCAAAATGTGCTTTTTGGCTAATTATGTCACCTATATATAAATAGGTAAGTTTATTGCCCGTTTCGCTTGTGATTATGACTACTACTAGTGTTGTAAAAAAAAGTAAAAGTAAAAGAAAACTTTTTAAAAGAAAACTTTTTAAAAATACTTTTATAGATGTTAGCATAGGCATATCTCCTCTTTAACTTAATGATAACATAATCATCTAATATTGTATATATATTATATCAAAAGATAAGCCTATTTTATGAGAATATGGGAAGGGTTATTTATTTTATTGCACATTTTTTCTATCGTAATATTACTGCTTTTAGGTTATAATGTTTGCAATAAAATGTAAAAGGTTTTAGTATGAAAGACGTAGTACAATGGCTTAAAGATAATGGCAATTTAAAAATTATAGATGAACCATTAGATGTAGAACTAGAAATTCCTCATGTGGCATATGTAGAAGTAAAAACAGACAATTCACGCCCACTTCTTTTTACGCATCCAATTAGTAAAGCCAAGGGGATAGAGTACAATATGCCTGTACTTATGAATATCTTTGCAAATAAAGCTTTGACAGAAAAAATATTTGGCAAGCATCCTGACCTAGTAGCAGAGGGTATAGAAGAACTACTTAAACTCAAACCACCACAAGGGTTTAAAGCCAAACTTGCCATGATACCTAAGCTTTTTTCTCTTAAAAATGTATTTCCAAAACGTTTGAAATCTAGGGGAGAGTGTCAAGAAGTCATCATCCCAAAAGTTGAAGTAGACTTAGATCTCTTACCTATACTAAAAACATGGGAAGAAGATGGTGGAGCGTTCATTACCATGGGGCAAGTTTATACGCAAAGTTTAGATGGGCAGATGCAAAACTTAGGCATGTACAGGCTACAGCAGTACGATAAAAATCGTCTAGGAATGCACTGGCAGATACACAAAGATGCTTCGCACTTTTTCGACCAATACCAAAGAGCAGGTAAAAAGATGCCTATTTCTGTGGCCATTGGTGGTGACCCTCTGTACATTTGGTGTGGGCAAGCTCCTATGCCTTATGGGATGTTTGAGATGTTGCTTTATGGCTTTGTGCGTAACAAAAATGCACAGCTTGTTAAAAGTATCACTAATGATATCTATATACCTAGAGATGTAGACATCGTCATAGAAGGTTTTGTAGACCCAACACTTACAGAAATAGAAGGTCCTTTTGGGGACCATACAGGGTACTATACGCTACAAGAACCTTTTCCTGTGATGGAAGTAGAAACCATTACTATGAAGCACAACCCTGTATTTCAAGCAACTGTGGTAGGAAAACCACCATTAGAAGACAAGTATATGGGTTGGGCAACGGAACGCGTATTTTTACCTATGCTCAAACCTATGGCACCCGACCTCATTGACTATAACATGCCTGAAAATGGAGTGTTTCACAACCTAATATTAGCCAAGATGAAGACACTTTATAAAGGGCATGCCATGCAGTTTATGCATGCATTTTGGGGTGTGGGGCAGATGTCTTTTGTGAAACATGCACTTTTTGTGGGTGAAGATGCTCCTAAACTTGAAGAGAGTGAAAAGTTGTCAAAACATATACTAAACCGTCTTAGCCCTGAACGAATTTTCATTAGCAAAGGCATAGTAGACCATCTTGATCACTCTTCTTCGGAGCAATTTGTGGGTGGTAAGTTGGGTGTGGATGCAACGGGTGATGAAGTGGAAGAAGGTATAGAATCTTTACTCACAGATGAAAAACTATTAAAGAAAATTCAAGAAATACAAGCAAGAGTAAAAACGCTTAAACAATATATGACTGGCACAAAAAATCCAGTCTGTGTCATTGCTGTAGATAAAAAGAAATCACAACAAAAGCTTATAAAAAAACTAGAAGTATTAAAGTCCCACATAAAAGTACTCATCATTGTTGACAGCATCAACAATGACATAAACGATGCTTACATGCTCATTTGGCGTGTGGTCAACAACATTGATGCAAGTAGAGATGTTGTCCTTGAACCATTTATAGCGCTTGACGCTACAAATAAAAGTGAAATAGACGGCTTTACACGAGAATGGCCTGGAGATACTTTTTGTACAAAAGATGTACTGGATAGGCTTCAAGAAAAAGGGCTTATAAATATAGATGAAGCTTTTATTAGGAAGTTTGGCTTGTTGGCGTTTTAGCTGGGAAAGTAAAAGAACTAACCACCTATTTACCAACTTTTAGCTAAAATAATTTTAATTTTTTGAATAGGATATCCTAGATGACACAAGCTTTACTTATTGAAATTGGGCTAGAAGAACTCCCTGCAATACCACTACTTAAAATCGTAAAAAACATAGAAAAATCATGGGCTTCTATACTTACTGAGTATAATTTAAGTAATGATTTTGAATTTATTTATACGCCTAGACGTTTGGTACTTAAACATGCCGCGATGCCAGTAAGCCAAGAAGATGTTACAGTAGAGTTTTTTGGACCTCCTTTGGTGGCTGCACTCAAAGATGGAGAACCTACAAAAGCTGCAGAGGGATTTGCTCGTAAATGTGGCGTAAGCTTTTTGGAGCTTGCTCGTAGTGAAAAAAATGGCAAAGAAGTACTCTACTTTAAAAAAGAGGAAAAAGGCTTGCAAACGGCTACTATTTTACAAGAAATGTTAGAAAAATGGCTAGCTTCTATGGCATTTGCTAAGATGATGCGTTGGGGTAGTAGAAGTGATGAATTTGTTCGTCCTCTTCGATGGTTACAGGTACGTATGGGTGAGAGTTGTGTACCCTTAGAACTTTTTGGCGTGCAATCAGATACTAAAACGTATGTGCATCGTATGGTGAGTTATGATGCTATTGATGTGCCAAATATAGATGTTTATGAAGATATTCTCTCTGAGGGGGCAGTGATGCTTTACCCTAAAGACCGTGAGGCACTTATCTTGGCCGAATTTGATGCTTTGGAGTCAGAGCATGATATTATCATAGAGAGAGATAAGGCTTTGTTGGCTGAGGTAGTAGCCATCACTGAAAACCCTAAAGCTTTAGTAGCTACGTTCGATGCATTGTTTTTAGAGCTTCCTTCTGAAGTCATCATCACTTCTATGAAAGAGCATCAACGTTATTTTCCTGTTTTTGAAAATGGGAAAATAGCCAATAAATTTGTAGTGGTGTCTAATGCCTATACCAATGATTATTCTAAAGTAGTAGAAGGAAATGAGCGCGTACTCAAACCTCGTCTTGCTGATGGACTTTTTTTCTATCAAAATGACCTTGAAAATGGACTTTCTACAGATGGACTAGAGAAAGTACAGTTCATAGATGGGCTTGGTACACTGTCTGACAAAATAACACGAGAGAGAAACATTGCTGTGCGTCTCTTGGGACTTTATATGGAAGAAGTAGAGCTTCAAACTGGCAAAAGTAATGTGGAACTGGAAAAACTCATGGATAGAGCTGTAAACCTAGCAAAAGCAGACCTTATGAGCGAAATGGTCTATGAATTTACAGAACTTCAAGGGCTTATGGGCTACTACTATGCCAAAGTTTTAGGCGAAGAAGAACTCGTATATATGGCTATTAAAGAGCAATACATGCCTGTGGGTGAAGGTGCAGAGTTGCCAACATCTGTGTTTTCTAGTATAGTTGCGATATCTGCAAAACTTGACACACTCTTTGGGCTTTTTTCAGTAGGACGCATACCTACAGGAAGCAAAGACCCTTTTGCACTTAGACGTGCTGTAAACGGCATTGTTCGTATGGTTACGCAGTCTGATTTAAGTTTTAATATTGATGATATTATTACCTTATTGGAGGCTAATTATAATGATTTTGATACAAAGTTACTTTCTGATTTTATCATAGAACGTATCAATAAATCTCTAGATGCTAACCCTTCGGTAATTGCTTCGGTATTGGCATCAGGAGAACGTGACATCAATGTGATAGCCAAAAAAGTATCTGCACTAAATACCATTGTTAATGCCGATACATTCAAAGAGCAGTTCTCTACCTTTAAGCGTGTGGCAAACATCTCTAGAGATGTAGACTTGGAGAGAGACCTAAGCATAGATATTTCTCTCTTCAAAGAAGATGCAGAAGTAACACTCTACAATGCCTATGAAAAAGTCATAAACCAAGACTATGCAGACTACAAAATACAGTTTGAGGCATTGTTTGCTTTGAAGCGTGAACTAGATGCATATTTTGATAATGTGATGGTAAATACTGAAGATGAGGCTTTAAAGGCAAATAGGCTCAATATGATTGGGTCTGTGTATAAGACTTTTAAGGGTATTGCGGACATTAAAGAGATTACGGTTTAGAAGGTACTATAATGAAGAAAAAACCTGAGTTGGTTGAATATAGTTTAATGTCAAGTCTCACCACGTTGTTCCAGTTTATCTATAGCATAAGCTCGAAAGACAT
>CAZEUM010000053.1:0-7262 GCA_964514765.1 uncultured Sulfurovum sp. | reverse complement strand
GAATCAGAAGCGTTAGTAGAAACAGTTTGTGCAGAATCAGAAGCGTCATTTGAAACTGTTTTTATAGAATCAGAAGCGTCATTTGAAACTGTTTTTACAGAATCAGAAGCGTCATTTGAAACTGTTTTTACAGAATCAGAAGCGTCATTTGAAATAGTTTGTGCAGAATCAGAAGCGTCATTTGAAATAGTTTGTGCAGAATCTTTCATATCTTTAGAAAGAGTGATTGCAGAATCTTTCATATTTTTAGTTGCTATAGTTGAAGAATGCTTAAGATCTTTGGTTACACTAGTAATAGAGTCTTTTGTGTCTGAAAGAAGAGATGTAGTAGTATCTCTACTGTCTTTAGAAGTAGATAATTCAGCGATTTTAAGATCATCAGAAACTTTTACTGAAGTATCTTTTGCATCTTTACTTACGTTAGATACTGTTCTTTCAGCACTTTTTGTTGTCTCAACTGCACCATCTTTTAAAGATGAAAAAGTATCTTTAGCATCTTTGCTCATACTAATTATTGCTTTTTTCATGTCTTTAACCATAGAGTTCATATTAAAATCTGAGTTAGATTTTCTCTCTTCTTGCTGTACAGGAACAGCTGTTGTTTGTGGAGCTGTTTCAGCATTTACGCTTGCAAGCAATGCAACAAGTGCTATAGATATTGTAATTAACTTTTTCATTGTGAATCCATTTTTTAATTTTATATTAGTTATTATAATAAAACTTATGTTAGTAATAACTTAGGTTTAGTGACCATCCAAGTTTCTTTTTCTGAAAGTGTCAACAATGGATCTTAAATTTGCATAGTGTTTGGCATCGTCAAGAGATTTAAATTGTCCAGAGACTTTACAGGCATTTGTGAATCCATTTGCAAAGGTGTCATTGATAACTTTGGTACCTCCTCATAGCTTAAGTTTTTTAATTCTTCTTTCTTTTTGATAGAAAAATAGTATTTTAGTCTTAGTATTTTTCAAGAAAATAACCACCTTTTTTTATTGGATGCTAAAGGCATTATATTTCTTTTACTTTTTGCCAAATTAAGCCTAAAGTTTCATGCCAAATAATGGTTGATTTTTTTAATGCCAATACAGAAAAAAAGTCTGAAAAGTTTGGATGTTTTATGTTTGCTAGGTGATTTGTTGGTGCAGCTATGGGGTTAAGCCCTTCATAATGAAAAAACTTCATGGCACGTTTCATATGTGTAGCAGATGTGACAAGTATAAAAGGTGCATCACCTATGTAGGTCTTTGCAGCTTTTGCTTCTTCTTGTGTGTCTCTAGGTTTAGGTTCAACATGAAGGTTTTCTTTTTTTATACCAAGTGCCAGTGCAAGTTTTTCTTGCATTAAAGCCCCTGGTGTAGGGTCAAAAAGTCCAGAGTACCCAGATACTATGATGATAGGTTTTTCCCGTAGTTGACGATAAAGACGTATAGCCTCATTAAGTCTTACTGAAGAAGTTGCATTAACTTGTGAAGTTATGGGATGGGATTCATTTGTATGGTGTCCATTGCCTAAAACATAGATGTATTTGATGTTTTTTGGAGCAGTATGAAGTGTAGGATAAACAGATTCATACTTGTGAAGTACTCTGTCAACTAGGGGTGAGTAAGAAATAAATGAGAGCCATATGACACTTAGTGCTATAAAGACTTTTGCCTTACTGGACTTGTTTCTATAAAGGTATATAAGTCCGATTAGTAAGAGTATCATGCCAATAGGAAAGGGCATGATAAATAGTGAGATAATTTTTTTTAGTACGAAATCCATTTATTAATCTTTGTTTTGAAGTAAAGTATTTTAGCATAAATAGATTTTGACTTAGTGTTCAGACCGAAACCTGAATACAAAGAGTGAGTTTTAACTTATTAAGAGATAATTCTTAGAAGTTATATCTACCCCATACACGTATGATGTTATTTGCATTAACGTCTGCAACAGATGTAAGAGCTTCATCATCTGCACGTATGTATGCAACTAATACTGATGTATCCTTAGTAATGTTTGTTGTATACACTACATCAATTTCTTGATAATTACTATTAGCCATAGCATTATCAGTTGTATGACCATATGCTACACCTAGGTTTCCACCAAGAACATCAACACTAGCTCTTACTAAGAATGAATTGTTGTTGTTTGAAACATGATCAACATTTGCAACCATGCCTGTGTAAAGTGCTGTTTCACCAAATAATGTTGGAGTTGCAATGTTTCTAATACCTACTGAGCCATCATTAACAGTTGTGTATGCCGCACCTACATGAAAGATTCCAAAATCTCCACCAATTTTAGCACCAAATGATGTTGTATCTGTCACACCTGTTGGTTGACCAGTCATTACAGTACCACCTTGAAGACCAATGCTATATTCAGAGATAGCAAATTCTGCATCAGCCCAAAGAATATTTACATTTTCAGTTACTAGCATGTCTGGAGCTATATAGTAAGAACCTGTTAATGTCAAACCTTCAATAGAGTTGTTTTGAGCAGTTAACATATGAATGCCATTACCATTACCATTAAGGTCATTAAACTCAGAAAGGTTTGCATGACCATTTGCACGAGATACAAAAGCATATACCAATGCAGTGTCTGGAATATCAGAGTTTACAACCAATGCCGATTCAAATGTATTTTGAAATACGTTCCAAGTTTCAGAGAAAGCAAATGGAGATAGTCCTTTTGGAATGGTTTGACGACCAACTTTAACACTTGTGTTGCCGGCACCATAGGTTAAGTAACCTTGTGTGATTGCACCTGAGTTAAGTGCACCTGCACCTGTTTGCATTACACCAGAAACCACATTTTCTTGAAGACCAAGTGTTCCTAGTCCTACTAACTCAAAACCTGCACCGATACCAGCAAATAAATCGTTATTTACCCCACCCAAGCGAAGACCAACATTGGCAGCTGAACTTGCTTGAGAAAATAATTTTGGATCTCTAGTCGTTGGCAAATTAACTATACCTGCATTTACGGATTGGTCCATAGTTTGAGAATAGATAGCAGCCTCTCCATTAAAATCCCAACCAGATACTTCTGGTACTGGTAATACTAATGGGTCAACTGGAGCGTTTTCAGCACCTGTAAGAGATGATGTTGTTATTGCTAAAGCAGCTACTAAGCTAAGTTTGATTGATTTCATGTTAATTCCTTTGATTGTTTATGAGATAAGCAGATTATATCATAAAAATAAATGAAAAGTAAATAGTTTTAGTAAAATTTGTTAAAATTTATATACTTATAGTGTAGAATTGGTATTTTTAAAGAAGTTTCGTACATATTCATAGCCTGAATATAGCGTCAATACAACAGCTATCCATAGAAGTATGTCAGCACCTGGCCATCTCATTAACAAAAAACCAATAGCTATCATTTGTACAACTGTTTTCATCTTTCCCATCCATGAAGCTGAAATATTTAGTCCTTGAGTTGCAGCTGAAACCCTAAGCCCTGTAATGAAAAGTTCACGCGTAAGAATGAGAAAAACTGCCCAAGGTGAAGCAACACCCAATACCATGAGTCCTAAAAAACCTGAAAGGGTTAACATTTTGTCTGCTAAAGGATCTAATATAGAACCCAATACTGTGATTTGGTCAAAGGTTCTTGCTACATAACCATCAAAAAAGTCTGTAGCTGAAGCTACAACAAAGATAAATGCAGCAATGTAGTTAAGCCATGAGGGGTGAATACCTTCAAAGATAGAGGCATCTTGGTTAACTAAAAAAAGGAACATGACAGGTGCAAGTAGGAGACGTATGAAGGCAAGGGCATTAGGAATGTTAAAAACTTGTGTATTGTTCATTTTGTCTCCTACAAATTAACGAAAAGTTGTTCCACCATCTACTACCAATGTTTGTCCTGTAATCCATGAGGCTTCATCGGTACAGAGGAAATAAACAGAACCTGCAAGGTCTTCCGGGCTTCCCATTCTACTTACAGCTGAACGTTTAATGGTTTCAGCTTTTACTTCTTCATAGTTTGTAAATGCCTTAAGTGCATCTGTGTCGATGGGACCACCAGATACGGCATTGACTCTAATGCCCATTTCTCCAAGTTCAACAGCAGCGTAACGGCTCATGGCTTCTACTGCTGCTTTGTTTGTAGCGTGACCTGCATAGTTTCCTATGTAGATAAGGTTACCAGTTGAGCTTAGTGTAACGATGGCACCACCACCTACCTTTTCCATGCGTACAGCAGCTTCTTGTGAACCACGCACAAATGCACCTACAGTTGCTGTATAGATGTTGGTTAATCCTTTTTTAGGTCTTAGTTTCATAAACTTACCATAACCACCTATGACAGAACGACCATAAATCATAGCATTTGATACAAAGAAATCGACTCTATCAAAGTCTTCATCAATGGCAAGAAAAAGTGTTTTAAACTCATCTAGTTCTAAAATATTGAGAGGGTATGCTTTTGCTTTTATACCATATTTACTCTCTAAATCAGCAGCAATTTCATTGGCAATTACTTCATTAGAATTGTATGTAAATGCGATATTTACACCATTTTGTGCAAATTTCTCTGCCACTGCTTTACCTATACCTTTGGTTGCACCTGTTATTACAAGTGTCTTACCTTTCATACTTGACATTTAGATTCCTATTTATTTAATTATTTTCAGCAGAGTGCTCATCGCTCAATCGCGATTTTTTGTTGATCATAGACTTACAATATTGTATTTTTTGATCACAGCTTCAATTTCTTTCATGTTTTGGGTACTTGGGGGTACAAGGGGGAGTCTGTACTCCAACGTGTCTGTTAATCCTGCTATATACATGGCAGCTTTAATGGGGATAGGGTTGCTCTCACAAAACAGTACTTTATTTAAATCATAAAGCTCATCATTGATGGCTTTAGATGTTTTAAAATCACCTTTAAGTGCAGCATGTGCAAGCTTTGCTTTCATGTCTGGCACAAGATTGGATGTTACTGAAGTGATGCCTTTAGCACCATTGGCTAGCATAGGGTAGTCAATGGCATCATCACCAGAGAAGACATAAAGGTCTGGTCTTTTAGAAAGAAGTTCGACACTTCTTTCTATGGAACCTGTGGCTTCCTTGATACCAATAATGTTTTCTACATCATCAAAAAGTCTACAGACTGTTTCTGCTGAGATGTCAACACCAGTACGTCCAGGTACATTGTAAAGCATAAAAGGCACTTTTACAGCAGAGGCTATGGCCTTGTAGTGCTGATAAAGTCCTTCTTGGCTTGGTTTGTTGTAGTAAGGGCTTACAGAAAAAATGGCATCTACACCACAGTCTTCTGCATGTTTAGCAATGTCAATGGCTTCATGGGTAGCATTACTTCCTGCACCTGCAAGTACTTTTGTGGCGGTACCTTTACAAACTTCAACGGCAATTTCGATGCATCTTTTGTGCTCGTCATGGCTAAGTGTTGCAGACTCACCTGTGGTACCTACAGGACAGACGGCATCAATGCCATTGTTTATCTGTCTTTGGATGAGTGCTGCAAAAGTTGCTTCGTCTAGTCTGCCATTTTTAAATGGTGTGATGAGGGCAGTTGTTGCACCTGTAATATAGTTATTCATTCATACATCCTAATTCTTTTTCAATATAACCGTAGTTGAAAAATTGTGATCAAAATATTTTTTAGCAGTATCGCTAATGTCTTTGAGTGTTATTTTATCTAATTTCTCTTCATATTCAAGTAAAGGCTGTATATTTCCTTTAACATAATAGTCTCCATACAGTGCTGCTACAGAAGAAGAACTCTCAAGCGAATAGATGAACTCTGCTTTTGTGTTAATTTTTACTTTGTCAAGTTCTGCTTGGGTTACTTTTCCCTCTTTAAGATATTCTAGTTGCACAAGTATCTCTTTTTCAAGTTCTGATACATTGGCATCTGGTGCACACATAGCCATAATAAGAAATATACCAGGGTCTTTTAATTCCATATTGTACCCATAAATTTGATTGGCAAGTTGCTTGTCGTTCACAATGGTTTTTTCAAACCATGAACTTTTTCCAGAACTTAATATATGAGAAATAGCAGAGAGTGCTACTTGGTCTTCATGCTCATAATTTGGGATAGCATAGGCAATAGCCAAGGTATCTACTTTATTGCTATCTTTATGAAGTATGGCTCTTTTTGCCCCATCTGCTTTAGGCTCAACTGCACTTACAACAGGCACAGTATGTTTATTTTTTATGTTTCCAAAATTAGTTTTGGCTTCTTTAAAGACTTCTTCAGGACTTATGTCACCAGCAACTACCAAAACAGCATTGCTTGGCTGATAGAATTTTTGATAAAAGTCTCTAATATCTTCTATCTTCCATGAAAGTATATCTTCCATAAACCCAATAGGTAACCAATGATAAGGATGATAAACATAATGTGTGTTAAAGAGTCTAAAATAGAGGTATCCCATTGGATTATTGTCTGTTCTTAGTCTTCTCTCTTCTGCTACTACATCACGTTCTTTTTGAAACTCAATATCTGTTAGTTTGAGATTATGCATAAGTTCTGCAAATAAGTCAAGGGACATAGCAAGGTTTTTACTAGCAGATTTAATGTAGTAATGTGTTTTGTCAAAGCCAGTAGCAGCATTATTTACCCCACCATGACTTTTTACAATACGGTCAAATTCACCTTCTTCTAACTTATCTGTAGATTTAAATGCAAGATGTTCAAGCATATGTGCAATGCCTGTTTTTCCTAAGACCTCATTTCTACTTCCTACTTTATAGTATATATCTGTAGTGATTACACCAGAATTGTTGTCCATAGGAATGACTACAATTTGCATACCGTTGTCAAGTGTTTTTGTAAAATGTTTTGGCAATGAATTGGCCATTAATGCTCCTGATAATATAAATAGTGTGAAAACTACTTTTGTAAATAAATTTTTTTGAGTCATTTCCAATCTGCTCCAATAGCTTCTGAAATGTGAGTGTATCCATCTTTCTTTAACAATTGGATAAGACCCTCGTTGATTTCTTTGATGAGTGTTGGACCTCTGTAAATAAGCATAGAGTAAACTTGCACCAATGAAGCCCCTGCTTTTATACGTCTGTAGGCTTCTTCTGCGGAGTCTATGCCTCCTACAGAGATGAGTAAAGTTTTTCCATACAGTTCTTTTCCTATAGCTCTAAAGAGTTGGTATGACTTTTCTCTAAGTAATGCACCAGAGATGCCACCAAAATCTTTGGCATGTTCTGTAAGTGAGTAGTCTATGCTTGTGTTCGTTGCTATGATACCAGCTGCTCCTGCATCAACCGCTGTTTTACATAAGG
>CAZEUM010000052.1:0-7374 GCA_964514765.1 uncultured Sulfurovum sp. | reverse complement strand
ATACTAAAAATGATAAGAAATTTGGACTGCCTTCGAGTATTACAATTGATGCTGAGAAGATTTATAGACTTATGGAAGTGAGGATGAATAAAATACCGTATTTGTTGCAGTGCCTACTTTTTTAGAGATATCCCTAAGATAGGTATGGTGTTTGGGTTTGATGGGTGAAGTCGGGAAAACTTTACACTCACTCACTTATTAATCCATCCAAGCCTTTGTCACTACCTTAGGCTTATCATCATAGATTTTAATCTTCTGCGCCCCTAGGCAACGCCCCTCATCATCTAATTCAAATACAATCATCTGCAAAAGACTTTGACACTCTTTTGCTATATCAAAATGACCACCAATCCCCGTTAAAAAATGCTTTATAGGAATATCACTCTTAATACCTATGACACCATCACGACAGCCTGTTAAGCCCACATCTGTGGCATAACAACAACCTTCTTGTACTTGTAAATCATCTGTGCCTACATGGGTATGTGTACCTATAATGGCTGAAACATCGTTTTTAAGTATTTGCAGTAAAGCATTTTTTTCAGAACTGGCTTCTGCATGTATGTCTATTATGATATGTTTTATATTTTGCTCTTTGAGCTTTTTGACCTCTTCAACTATCATGGTAAAAGGATTGTCAACCATAGGCATAGTATAGTGCCCCATAAGGTTTATGATGGCGATTTCATGTCCCAAAAGTGTGCTTCTATGCAATCCCTCACCTGGGGTTTCCTTAGGGTAGTTTATGGGACGGATAAGTGGATATTTATCAAAGATGTCAAGTATTTCTTTTTTATCAAAAGAGTGATTACCCCCTGTCATCATGTCTACGCCATAACTCAGTAATTCGATACAGTTTTTTTCTGTCAAACCAAAACCATGAGAAGCATTTTCATAATTGGCTATAGTAAAGTCTATAAAATGTTCTTGCTGTAAACGTTTTAAATGTCGTTTTAACATCAAGCGACCAGGTTTACCGACTATGTCACCTATAAATCCAATTTTCACGCGTTATTTGGCTTTACCCGCAAAAGGCAATAAGGCAGAAGCCCAAGTAAGTCCACCACCAAAGGTATCTAATAACATTAGTTCACCATTTTGAAGTCTTCCAGATTCCCAAATATCATTGATTGCCATAGGAATGGAAGCAGCAGAAGTATTTCCATATTTATGTACAGTAACCACCACTTGTTCTTCTTTCATTTTTAAAGCATCACCTACAGCTTTAATGATGCGGTAATTTGCCTGATGAGGGATAAAGTGGGGAATATCATCTGAATTTATTTCATTTTTTGCCAATATTTCTTTAACATCTTTGGTTAAAGTTTTTACGGCTAGTTTAAAGGTTTCATTCCCTTTCATTTGCACAAAATTTAACCCTTCGTCAATCACTTTTTGACTTACAGGATTTACAGTTCCTGGAGCTGGTGTTACCAAAAAGTCCGCATAAAGCCCATCTGCTGAGGCATGTAGGTCTATAATACCTTCTTTTTTATTGCTTGTAGCAGATATTATTGCTGCTCCTGCACCGTCTCCAAATAATATACAGGTGCTTCTGTCTGTGTAATCTACAATAGAAGAGAATTTTTCTGCACCTATAATTAAGACATTTTTTTTCATACCTGATTCTATAAATGCTTTTGCTATGGAAAGTACGTACACAAACCCAGAACATGCTGCAGAAATATCAAAGGCCTGCACATTATTAATGCCTAGTTTATCGGAGATAATACATGCTGTAGCAGGCATGTTAAAATAATCAGGTGTGACTGTGGCACAAATCACTAAATCTATCTCTTCTTTGGCTATGCCTGAACGTTCTATGGCTAAGGTAGCGGCTTTTACAGCCATATCGGAGGTGACTTCATCCGAGGCTGCTATATGCCTCTCTTTGATACCTGTACGTTTCAGTATCCATTCATCAGTAGTATCTACCATCTTCTCTAAATCTTCGTTACTTAAAATCTTTTCTGGTACATAGGCACCTATAGATCTAAATGAAGCATAAATTTGTGACATAGTTATCCTTGAACAAGTGTTATAATGTACTATCTTAGCATAATTAAGTAAGTAGCATTCTAAAATAGGGAGGAAATAGTAGAACAAGTTTGCACTTGCTCCTAAATGATTATATCTTACTTCGTTTGCTCCAAAAGTGCTTCAATGCTACTATTTACATCTGACTCTATAAACAAAATAGCCTGAAATACAGCATTTTTAATGGCTTTAGGACTAGATGCACCATGTGAAATGATGGCACAACCTTTAAGCCCTAATAAAGGAGCTCCACCATATTCATCTTTGTCTACCTGTTTTTTCATGTTTCCAAAAACTTTTTTCTTCATCATCAAAGCACCTACTTTTGCAGGCAATGATTTACGAATATACTGCTTCATCAAATCAAAAATGGTAGACACAGCACCTTCAGCAGTTTTGAGCAAAATATTGCCCGTGAAACCATCACAAACAACAACATTTACTTTGCCATTAAAGATGTCTTTTCCCTCTACATTTCCTACAAAACCATCCAATGCCTTTAACAAAGGAAAGGTGGCTTTAGTAAGTTCATTTCCCTTAGAGTCTTCACTTCCATTAGCAAGAAGACCTACTTTTGGATTATTAATCTTCATAATTTTTGCAACATAGGCTTCACCCATAGCTCCAAATTGAAAAAGGTTTTCAGGTTTACAGTCAGTCACTGAACCTACATCAAGTACCAAAGTTTTATCGGAGGTAATACTTGGCATAAGTGTAGCAAGGGCAGGTTTTTTAATACCTGGAATTCTACCTATACGAAGTGTTGCTGCTGTCATGGTTGCCCCTGAATGTCCAGCAGAGAGTACGCCATCTGCTTTACCCTCACGTACAAGTTCAACGGCTTTGTAAATCGATGAATCTTTACGTTTTAAAGCATCTGTTGCGGCGTCAGACATAGCAATAACATCTGAAGCTTCTTCAAACTCAACTTTATCAACATAATATTGTGGGAGAAATTCTAGTATTTGCTCTTTGTCACCTACGAGTATAGGCAAAAATCTTTTTTCATCCAGTGCTTGGATTATACCTTCTATAATAGGTTCAGGACCAAAGTCCCCACCCATTGCGTCAATTGCGATGCGTATCATCACTTAGGCTTTTGTTGTTTTGTACTCACCAGTTGTCATATTCATGTGGTGAGGCATTCTCCATGTTCCGTCTGCATCTTTCACAGGCATTGGTAATGTCAATTTATAATGTGTTCTTCTTTTTGCTGCTCTTGTGTGGCTCACACGTCTCTTAGGTACTGCCATAATAATTCCTTTTATTTGTTATTTTAAAATACGACTAGTCGCATGAGCCTACTGCTGAAGTAGACACAGTATCAACGTAATTTTTTGAGCTTAGCTCAAAAAATGTCCTATTATTAGTATTCAATCTCAAATTCTTCATCATTTCCATCACAGATGTCACAGTAATGATAAGAACTTTCTACCGATGTAATTTCGCTTTCAAGTATGTACAAAAGGTCAATTTTGCCATCTAAAAACTCAATTATATCTAAATCAACTTTATCTTCAGAAACCAAGTCACTTAGTTTAAGTCTTAACTTGCTAGCCATGCTATAACTATATGTGTCTCCACACCTATCACAGTCTAGATCAAAACAACCACTAAGTACTGCATCTAAAGTTACTTGATGATAAGCACTTTTTTGCAAAGTTCCATCTAGCGTCACACCTCTTGAACTTAGTTCAATGGGTTTTGCTGTAGAACCTATCTTGTCAAATACAATTTTCATACTATTTCCTAAAAATTGTTTTGTTTTAGTTAGTTAATTTCTCTTTGTGCAAAAAAGAAATTAATTTCATTGCTTGCATTCTCAACAGAGTCTGAACCATGTACTGCGTTAGCATCAATACTGTCTGCAAAGTCTGCTCTAATTGTACCTTTTTCTGCCACTGCAGGGTTTGTAGCACCCATAAGGTCTCTGTTGATTTGCATTGCATTTTCACCTTCAAGTACTGTTGCTACAACAGGACCAGAAATCATAAATTCTACCAAATCTTTAAAGAAAGGTCTATGGTCATGAACTGCATAAAAGGCTTCAGCATCTGCACGAGAGAGTTGTAATTTTTTTGTTGCTACTATTTTAAGGTTTGCTGCTTCAAATCTAGCCAAAATTTGACCTACTACATTTTTTGCTACTGCATCTGGTTTGATGATTGATAATGTTTGTTCCATGTCTTTTTCCTAAACGATAATTTACTTCCAAAGCTATGCTATATATGGAGAGTATTTGGGCGAAATTATATCTAAATTAGTATTAGTTTAAGTTGTAATGCAAAGGAGAGGGTCTAGTATATTGCAGAAATAAGAACTACCAAGAAGTAGCCCTCTGAAAATAATAGATTTTAATCTTCTACTACATTCTTTCTTGCTGCTCTGTCTTCAAGAGAAATATCATCTCTCATAGGCATGATAGCCTCTGCATCATCCATACCGTATGCTTGCTCATCTATATAGTTGTCACCAGCAAAAAATTCTTTGTGTTCTGCAGTGAATGGCATATCCCAAGTAATGCAACCCTCAGTTGGACAGGCTTCAGCACAGGCTGGAGAATCAAAGTGATCTACGCACTCAACACATTTATCGGGGTACACATAGTAGTATTCCTCACCTGTTGGATTATCATCCTCGTCTACAATTGCTTCTACTGGACATTCATCAATACATGCCGCACAGTTAATACAAGTATCACCAATAATTACTGCCATTTTATCTCCTTTTTATTAATATAACTAAACTATAGCTAAAAAAATTAAATTAATCTTTAATCCCAAAGCTATTTTTAGAAATTTATTTAATACGCTCTGTTTCCCAACAGAGCGTATTTATAACGATATTGATAATAGATATTATCTTAAATATTGAGGTACTTTTTTATCTCATCTACTCTCGATGTTTGTTCCCAAGTAAAGTCTTCATCTTCACGTCCAAAGTGTCCATACACTGCTGTTTTTCTATAAATTGGTCTCAATAAATCAAGCTCTTCTATAATACCTTTAGGCGTGAGGTCAAATAATGCTGTGACACATTCAGATATCTTTTCATCTTCAACCCTTGCTGTACCATGTGTATCTACATAGATAGAAACTGGTTTAGACACACCAATAGCATAGGCAATTTGCAAAGTTACTCTTTCACAAGCACCAGCTGCGACTAAATTTTTTGCTATATATCTTGCTACATATGCCGCAGAACGGTCTACTTTTGTAGGGTCTTTACCTGAAAAAGCACCTCCACCATGAGGACATGACCCTCCATAAGTGTCTACAATAATTTTTCTCCCCGTAAGCCCTGCATCACCTTGTGGTCCACCAATAACAAAACGTCCAGTTGGATTGATATGATAGATAATATCATCATGTATAAGCTCAGTAGGAATAACTGCTTTAATAACCTCTTCAAGTACAGCTTTTTGTACTTGTTCTAAAGTTACATTGTCATGATGTTGTGTTGAGACAACAATAGTATCGATAGATACTGGTTTGCCATCAACATACTTAACAGACACTTGTGCTTTACCATCTGGACGCAAGAATGGGACAGTACCGTTTTTACGTACTTCTGCAAGCTTGGCAGTAATTTTATGTGCCAAAGAGATAGGCAAAGGCATCAATTCAGGTGTCTCTTTACACGCATAACCAAACATCAATCCTTGATCTCCTGCACCAATCTCACCAGAAGCTTGATCTACACCTTGGTTAATATCTGGGCTTTGTTCCCCTATGCCATTAAGTACAGCTGCTGCTCTATAGTCAAAACCATAGGTTGCATCTGTATACCCAATATCTTGTATCACAGATCTAGCAATCTCTTGCATTGGCGCATACGCTGTTGTTTTTAGTTCTCCTGCAATAACACAAAAACCATTACTCACTAGAGTCTCACAAGCCACTCTGGCTTGTGGATCTTTCTCGATAATATAGTCGAGTATCGCATCAGAAATTTGGTCAGCCATTTTATCGGGGTGACCCTCGGTAACAGATTCGCTGGTAAAAATATATTCGTTCATTTATAATCCTTCTTAAATTAAGGCAAAGCCTTATTTCAATTCATCTTGCAAAAACTTCGCCTAAGGCTTAGCTTCACAAGAAAAATCTATCAGTAGTTTTTGTTCACTGTCACTGAACTTGAAAAAATATCTCTTAAGATACTTTTTAAAATCCAATTTAATAATTTATTGTTGGGGGAGAGGGTATCCCTGCCTACAATACTCTTTTTGCCAATTGCTCAGGTAAAATCCCCAAAGATTCTTCTACCAACTTGGTATTGCCATGGGTGATAAATGCATCATCATATTCAAAAGAAGTCAATACTACATCTTGTATTTTTTGTTCACTCAGACACTCCAAAATAGCAGAACCAACACCACCCATCTTAGCTGAATCAGAAAATACATACCATTTTTTATATGTTTTAGAAAGCTTGACTAACATCTCTTTATCTAAAGGTTTTACAAAACGCAAATCTAATATTGCTACTTTTCTGCCTAAAAGTGCCGCTGTCTTTTCTGCACGTCCCACACCATTTCCATACCCTATAAACAGTATATCTTCACCTTCTTGTAGTAAAACAGCTTTTCCTAGCACATACACTGGGCAATCTCTATCTTTGGCTAAAAAAGCTCCTCTGGGGTATCTAAAAGCACAAGGATGGTCATACTCTTTGGCAAAGACCATACAAAGTTTCATACTTGTCTCATTATAGGGTGCAAGAACTGTCATATTTGGTATAGCTCTTAGGTATGAGATGTCAAATGCACCTTGATGGGTCTCCCCATCTTCTCCCACAATGCCAGCTCTGTCTAATGCAAAAGCAACACCCAAGTCCATCAAAGCAATGTCGTGGATTACTTGGTCAAAGCCACGTTGTAAAAAAGTGGAGTAAATGGTGCAAAATGGTTTAAACCCTTCTTTTGCCAAAGGTCCCATGGAAGTGACTGCATGCTGTTCTGCAATAGCTACATCCCAAAAACGCTCAGGGTATTTTTCTATAGCTGCTGACATTCCTGTACCTGTAGGCATTGCCGCAGTCACACCTACAACTTTTTCATCCTTATCAGCCAATGCCACTAAAGTTTCAGAGAAAATGGCTGTTGCAGATTTTGCTCCTGATTTTTTAGGAGCAAGCCCAGTTTTCAGATCAAAAGCACTCACCCCATGCCAGTGTTCTTTTGTCCCCTCCGCTATCTCGTAGCCTTTACCCTTGGTAGTTTGAGCATGAATAATCACTGGTTTACCTAAAGCTTTGGCTACTTTCATCGTTTCGATAAGGGCCTCAATATTGTGTCCATCTACAGGACCTATGTATTCTATGCCCAACTCTTCAAAT
>CAZEUM010000051.1:0-7378 GCA_964514765.1 uncultured Sulfurovum sp. | reverse complement strand
CTATAATAGAGATAAAAATAGAAAAGAACATTAGCCCTAGAAGAAATTGTTTATCCCTTACACTAAGTAAGCTTTTTAGTTTATCTATCATTTTTCACTATCCCTAACCCTCAAAAAAACAGGAAACCTCAGCTTCCCATATTTCGTAAACTCTTTAAACTTAAAAGTAATAAAAGAACCAATAGATGGTGGATTTTGTCGCTCATACAGACTAAACCCACTACCTATCTTAAAAGTTACATTGTTCTTAAGTTTGCAGGTAACTGAACCCATCAGACCACTATACTTACCTTGACCTTCATTATAAGCAGTAATTGTACACTCATTATCTAAAAATGTTTTTACTTTTAAAAGTCTCTCTTTTAAATTGTCTTTGGCATGAGGGGCTTCAAAAATACAGTGTTTTATCTCTCTCCACTCTTTAGATGGCTTTTTATCTCGAACGATAGAGGAGATATTTTCAAAATCTTTTCGCTTACTCCACAGCTCTCCATCTATCTCAAAAAGTGGATAATCTTTGGTAAACCAAACAGGAGCATAAATTTTGTTTCCATTTCTTGTAAGTAGCTCTTCCCCATTCCAGTAAGCTCTAATACCATCTAATTTTTCACTCATGACCCAGCCTGTAATGTTTTGGTCCTTATAGGTTTTGAGCAACAGGAGACTAGGCTTCTGAGCAAAAACAACAAGGCTAGATACAACTAGAAATATAAGAAATTTCATCATCACTCACATACGGATTCATAGGCAAAGACATAATCTCATTTGAGACTTGTTTTGCAATAGGAAAATCACCTTTTTCATACCCAAGATATGCAAAACACTCTTGCAAATGTAATGGCATTGGATAATGTACTGTAGTAGGTATGCCTTGCTCTTTCAACCTAGCTTGCACCTCATCACGATTTTGTACTCGTATACTATACTGAGCCCAAACAGACGTAGTCTTTTCATCTACAAATGGTAAACCCAAATCTTTCCCAGCTAATGCTTTACTATATTTCCTTGCCACCTCTTGTCGCAAAGCCAAATCTTTTGCATAATATTTCAACTTCACGTCCACTATGGCACATTGAAGTGTATCCATACGACCACCCATACCGATGTACTTATGGTGATAGCGTTTAGACTGACCATGTACTCTAAGTGACTTCATCCTCTCAGCTAAAGTATCATCATTGGTAAATACTACTCCATCATCTCCGAAACACCCAAGTGGTTTAGCAGGGAAAAAACTTGTGGTTGAAATGTCTCCTAAATTAGAATCTGTTTTACCATCAAAAGTAGCACCAAAAGATTGAGCTCCATCGACTATTACTTTTAGATTATGCTTATCGGCTATGGCTTGAATGACATCCATGTCTGCGGGCTGTCCATAAAGACTTACTGGCATAATGGCTTTTGTTTTCGCTGTGATCTGTTCTTCTATTTTATTGGCATCAATATTGTAGGTTTTCTCATCTATATATACAAAAACTGGTTTTGCCCCTAAAAAAGCTATGGTCTCTGAGGTAGCTATAAACGTAAAGGGAGTAGTGATTATCTCATCGTCAGGCTTGATGTCTAAAGCCATCATGGCTAGAAGTAGTGCATCTGTACCAGAAGAACACGTGATGGCATGTTTAGCTCCTGTAAAATCTTGAAGATTCTCTTCCAAGACTTGAACTTCTTCACCCATAATATAATTTGATTTATCTAATACAGCGTGTACTGCTTCATCTATCTCGGCTTTATAGAGTCTGTATTGGTACTTTAAGTTTGCAAAATCTATTTTCATTGTTTTTTCTCTACGCTTAAATCATTTTCTATCATCTTGTAGATAGCAAATTCATCTTCCGCCCTATCATCTACAAAGTCTAAGGTATTTCCTGAAATGCCAACCCAAGCTATCTGTTTGCCAGGCACACCTACCATAAGGGCATAAGGCTTCACATCTTTGTTGATGACTGCACCTGAACCTATGAGGGCATACTCTCCAACAGTCACGCCACAGATGATAGTCGCATTTGCTCCAATGGAACAGCCTTTTTTAAGAAGCGTCTTTTTAAACTCTTCTTTTCTTTTTATAAATGCTCTTGGGTTGATAACATTCGTAAATGCCATCGAAGGACCTAAAAAAACATCGTCTTCTACCTCAACACCTTCATAAATGGAGACATTGTTTTGCACCTTCACACCAGAGCCTATATTCACTTTTGGACCCACTGCACAGTTTTGCCCAAAAGAGCAATGCTTTCCAATACGAGTATTTTTTAGTATATGAGAAAAGTGCCAAATTTTAGTATGCATACCAATGACTACATCTTCATCAACAATGCTTGTTTCATGTACAAAAAAACTTTGCATATCTAAGCTAAAACTTTTTTACAGAAAGGGTGATAATCCCCTTTTAATCCAATAGCATCAAGGTTTCTAATAGTAGATACCATAGAGATAGAGCCATACGCTTCATCTAGTCCAAAGCCATTGCCTTTAAGTATTTCTTCATAGCTTCTAGTATGCAAGTCTATAAATCCTCCAGAAAATTCTATATCGTCTCCATCCACTGTGATACTCCTGTAGGTTCTTGCACCCGTGTCTTTTATCTCTTGCGGGATGTGGTTATAATTAACTGAAAGAAACCAACCTACATTGGCATTTTTAAGTTTAAAAAAACCTGCATTACAATCAGCAGTTTTCACATGCACTACATTTTCTTCTACTTCACCAAATATCCAGGTTAACATATCGTAAAAATGTACACCAATATTTGACGCGATACCTCCAGATTTAGCTTGGTCACCTTTCCATGAAATAAAATACCATTTACCTCTACTTGTGAGATACGTCAAATCAATATCATAGATTTTATTTGGGTTCTTTTCTAGCTCTTTTACTACTTTTTCTTTTAAAGCAACAATAGAAGGATGAAGTCTCAACTGTAAAATATTATAAACTTTTTGTCCCGTTTCTTGTTCTATAATTTTAAGCTGGTCAATGTTGTGAGGGTTAAGCACCAATGGTTTTTCGCAAATAGCATCTGCTCCAGACTTTAATGCAAAACGTATATGTGAATCATGTAGATAGTTAGGGGAGCAGATAGAAACATAGTCTATCTTCTTTCCTGTATTTCGTCTCCATTTATCTACAAATCTATCAAAACGCTCAAACTCAGTAAAAAAATCTGCTTCTGGAAAATTACTATCCATAATCCCTATGCCATCATAAGGATCGAGGGCTGCTACTAGCTCATTACCTGTTTCTTTGATGGCTTTCATATGTCTAGGGGCTATGTAGCCTGACGCTCCAATGAGTGCGAAATTCTTATGACTCAGCATTTATTGCCTCGCTTGTACTGAATTTTACACAAATCATTTAGTGATTTGTTGCACTGTGTTTTAACACTTGTAATTCTTGTTTTATTCATTATAATCTTCCATCACTATTTTCTAGTATGCCTTTAATGTCAAAAATAACCTGTGTATTGTTACCTAAATCTATACCTCTATATTTATTGTGTGCTACGGCAAGTATTATGGCATCATAGTCATCATAAATCACATCTTCTTTTAAGAGGAGTCCGTACTCTTTTTTAACTTCTTTAGCATCTGCCCAATAATCACTCACTTCAATTTCACATCCAAAATCTTCTAATTCTCTTAGCACATCAATCACCCTAGAATTACGGATATCTGGGCAGTTTTCTTTAAATGTAATACCCAATACTAGGATTTTAGCATTCTCTATTTTTTTCCCTTTTTTAATCATAAGTTTTATGAACTGAGAAATGTCAAATCCTACTACTTTGTATTTGCTTGAAAAGGCATGTGCTAGAGGTAAGCCTACATAACCTAGTCCTATTACTGCTATTTTATCATGCATGCTTCTTCTTTTTGTATTTAATTATGAATATTATATCAAAACTAAATTAGCTCAAACCCCTGGAGCTTTCCACATACTCTGGGTTAGTCCATTATCTACTAACTTTAGTTGATTTTCATACACAGTTTTCCATTGTTTTTGAATACTTTTATATGTTTTATAATTCTCAGTATTTGGCAAGTATTCCTTATCCCAAAGGACTAACTCTTCTGATGCAGTTGCCATACTATCATACACACCTGCTCCAACTCCAGCAGCCATAGCTGCACCCAAAGCTGTGGCTTCTCTAACTTTAGGTATCTTTATTTTACACCCCGTTACATCGGAGAGTATTTGACACCATAAATCCCCTTTACTAGCCCCTCCAGCAAAAACTATTTCATTTATTTCTAGGTTTGTGAATGCTTTTATTTTTTCTAAATTAATAGCCGATACAATACAAGCATTTTCTTCCAAACTTCTAAACATGGAAGCTTTGTTACACACTTCTGGATCTATAGATAAGTTTATAAAAGAAGGTGCGGCATGGTACCATTTTCCGTAGTTCATAGAGTCTGAAAATATAGGAAGGATACTGTGTGAACCTAGAGGTACTTCTTTTGCTTTTTCTTCTAAAATGTCATAAGTATTTATGCCTCTTTCTTGTGCTTCAATCTTTTCTAAGTCACAAAAAGCATCTCTAAACCAACGCATAATAAGTCCTGAGAAAAAGGTAATGCCTTCAGCTTGAGAGAGTCCTTTTATCACATGTGGATTTACTCTTATGCCCATGTCTTTTGGTGGTTTTACTGTTGACTTAATGTTGACAACTTGTTGCCAAAATGAGCCTCCTAGTATGGCTACTTGTCCCTCTTTTACTACGCCTAAACCTGCAGCTCCAAGCTGTACATCTCCACCACCCATAACCACCTTTGTTCCAGTAGAGAGTCCTGTCTCATTAGCTGCTTGTACCATGACTGTTCCCATAAGTGTGCCTGTCTCTAGCACAGGAGGGAATATGTCTTTTTTAATACCTACTTTTTCTGCCATATGTGTAGACCATGTCCTGCTTTCTAAAGAAAAGATACCTGTAGTACCTCCATTGCTTGGGTCTGTTGCTATAATACCAGAGAGCTTAGCCAATATCCAGTCACCTATCATAGAAATAGAGGCTATTTTTTCATATAAAGTGGGTTCGTTATTTTTAAGCCAAAGCAAACGAGGTAAAGCCCCTAAAGCAAAGGTTTGTCCTGATTCTTGGTAAAATGATTCTTCTATGCCGTCATAGTGTTCTTTTAGATAACGTACCTCTTTGTCTGCTCTTGCATCAACATTGGCAAGACCCCAAAAGGCTTGCCCCTCTGTATCGTAAACAACTATACCCTCACGCATGGAGGTAGCTGAAAGTGCTAAAATGTCTGAACCTTTTAATGTTGCTTTTTTCAAAGACTCTCGTATGCACAAAACTACCAAACTCCAGTTTTTTTCTACATCAAAAGTCATAGAGTTTGCTACGCCTTCTACTTCAAGGTGTGCCCACTCTTCTTGAGCTACAGATATTTGATTGCCAAGAGTATCAAAAATTACAGCGCGCACCGAACCTGTACCTGCGTCTATTGCCATGAGATATTGCATTTCTTTTCCTATAGTGTTTTTTTAAGTTTTGCCTGTTCTAGTTCCCAGTACTCCATCGCAAAACTGTTTGCTATAGAAATACTTTTATACCCACCCAATTTATCTGCCCGTAAGACTGCCATCATGGTATGCGAAACCACATCATTAATAACATCTGCTTCTTTTTGTGTTTTTCCAAAAGTGACAATACCAAAGTCTTTTATAACAGCATATTTTGGACTTGTATCAAGCATTATTTCATCTGCTTTATAGGCTTTAAAATATGCTTCATAAGCTACCCTGAAATGTTTCAAAGCATCTGCCACATCCCAGTCTTCGAGCACCAATGGCACACGTTTGGTACGGATAATATGCTCAGGAGTCAACACCCCTCTTGTCACTTTAGCTCGTAAATCGTCTTGTGACGCGTAATGAACTGCCAGAGGTGTTTGGTTTATGTGCATAAACTTGTCTATGTTCAAATCATCCAAGTCAAATGCTTTTGGCTCTAAGACTAGTAATGATACTTTTGCATTTTTTTCTAAAAATGCTTCTGCACAACTTACTGCTTCTATCATCTTATCATAAGATTTTTTGGCATCATCATCAAAGGTAAAAATGCCATGATTATGCAAGATAATCCCCTCACAGGACTCCCAAGCAAAATCATTTTGTGTCATTTCATAAATCTTTTGTGCCAAAATAAAACCAGGCATAACATAGGGTATAACAAGAAAAGAGGGGAAAAGTTCAGCAATCAATTTTTGACCATTTTTAGAATTAGAAATAGTCACAATAGCATCTGCATGGGTATGGTCTACTACTTTAAAAGGTATGAGTGCATGCAAAATGGCTTCAACGGATGGGTTAGGTGCATTTTTGTCTATCATCGCTGCTTTTTGTTCGCTTACCATATCGCTATCACTAAGCTTCTCTAGCTTTGCCATCTCTAAAAGTGTTTTCATTTTTACAGGGGCAAAACCTTCTGCTTTTATGCTCACCAAGTCCCAACCAGAACCTTTTACGTAAAGTATTTCTTCATCATTTACCATAGACTTCACAGAGGTATTTCCCCCACCATGCAACACAAGCTCATCACTCTGCCCCAATAAATTTGAAGTATAAACACGCATGTCCAAATCTGTTTTACACTCTAAGGCTTTCACCTCATCCCATAAGTTCTTCATGTTAGCCCAACACCTCTAAGTTGTCTGAGTATTTATGTTCACAGTAAGGCTCATAGCTTGACTTGTACACCTTGTAATGTTCTGAAGCCTTATGCCCATCAAGTGCTACCTCATCTTCCCAAGACTCATACGCCATAAACTTTCTAGGATTGTCTGCATACTGAAAAATCTCATAAAAAATCACACCCTTTTCTTCCTTACTGGGAACAACCATTGCAGAAAGCAATTCTTTCATCTTCTCTTCATGCCCCTCTTTTGCTATGAATGTTACTCTTTTTGTTATTGTCATTATTTTCTCCGTAATTTAAATTTATTTATTCTACTCATTTTTACATTTCATCTGCTTGCGTCTTCGTATATACCAATACAGAAATCCCCCAGCAAAAAGCAATCCACCCAAAACCTGCACCCAAGCAGAAAGTAAAATACTCTTATGTACGATGCTTTTGTGTAAGTCATTGTCTACTGTTATGCCTGCGTATTTGGCAGTATGCACCATGAGAGATACTGCCAAGTCTTGACTTGGTAGCTCTTGGTGACAAGCCAAACACGCACCTTGTCTGTCTAGTTTGTCTCTTGATTTTTTGTCAAGTGCTTGGGAGAGTCTCCAGTGGTTTCCTACTGTTTGTACCTGTGTGCCATTTTCGTCTATCATTACTGAGTAGTCGTGTTTTAAGTTTGCTATGGCAGGAATTTGCTCATCTATTTGTTTGACAAGTAAACGTTTATGTGCGTCC
>CAZEUM010000050.1:0-7604 GCA_964514765.1 uncultured Sulfurovum sp. | reverse complement strand
GATTTTGCCCATACTCTGCGTTAGATTTTCTCGAATTCGCTAAGGCGAGTCCTTCAAAAATCTGCCTTGATTATGAACAAAATCACAGCATCAAAAATTTGGGTATTCACTTAGTGGGGTAATAGCATAAGTATAACATAAAAATATAGGATATCCAAATGATAAATATCTGAAATCACATCCTTAAAAAAAGCATTAATATTTTGCATCTTTATCTTCCGAAAAAGAGGCTTTTAGGCGCCAAAAAGAAGCTCTCTTTAAAGACTTTTTTACCATGTCACCTTTTTCGTAACATTTAGCAAGATGTTCTTGTGTCTTAACCTCACCCTCTTTTGCGAAACGATGCAAATGTTTTATATTACGTTTTTCACCTTTATAGTGGCGAATCGTATTTTTAATAAACCACAGAGTAAATAGTAGTATAGAAGAAAGAAGGTACAGTTCTAAATTTTCCATTTTACTTTCCTAAACAAAATTCACCGAACATTTTGTCCAGTATTTCTTCACTGTCATAAGGTTTTGAAATAGAAGATATATGTTTGACTGCTTCTTGTAAATGATAAGAAAAAAACTCCAACTCACCATTAAGCAGAGGTTCTTTTGCTTCTAATATAGCAGTTCTTGCTTGCGTCACTGCTTCTATTTGACGTGCTGATATTAACATAAGCTCATCTTCTTGACCAATACCACCAAAAAGCTTCTCTAACTTCTTGGTAAGCTTGACAAATGCTTTTTTAGCACTAACTTCCAAAACATCATAGCCCTTAAGTGTTTGCATATCGAACACTCTTGGCAAGTCAGACTTGTTGACTGCGATGATAATATGTTTATCTTCTAAGTTTTGCAATAATGAAAGTATTTTTGCATCTTCATCATCAAATGCACGCGAAGAGTCAAACAGTGCAATAATGACATCAGAATCAGCGACTGAATCTAAAGTACGTTCTATGCCTATTTTTTCTATGCTGTCTTGTGATTCACGTATGCCTGCTGTATCGACCAGACGGATAATGTGTGAACCAATGCGTACCTGTTCTTCTATGGTGTCTCTTGTTGTCCCAGCGATGTCTGAAACGATAGCTCTATCATAATTAAGCAGAGCATTCAGTAAAGAACTTTTACCCACATTTGGCTTTCCTATGATGGCTACTTTAAACCCTTCTATGAGTCCTCTTCTTCTATGACTGGCATCTACAATCTTTTCTATTTGTGTAGAAAGTCCTTCTAGTTGAGTAGAAATACTTTTTAAAATATCATCTGGTATGTCTTCTTCTGCATAATCTATCATCACTTCTGAATAGGCTAAGGATTTTAGCAAAGCCTCTCTACTCACATCTACAAAGTCTTTTAATTCACCCTTCATCTGTTTAGCTAAAATTTTAGCAGCATCTACAGACTTGGCCTCAATAAGTTTAGATATGGCTTCAGCTTCACTTAAATCAATCTTACCATTAAGGAAAGCACGTTTAGAAAACTCTCCTGGCTGGGCAAGCCTTACACCATAAGACCTGATGGTATCAAGTATCTCTTGGGCTACAATCATTCCACCATGACACTGAAACTCTACAATCTCTTCACCCGTAAAAGAATGTGGGGCAACGAAGTAAATCATAATCGCATGGTCTATCAAATCATTGTTTGCATTATAAAGTGAAGTAAGGTGTGCATGTCGGGGAATAATATCTTTTAACTTAGAAACCTTATGTGCAATTTCAAGCGCCGCCTCTCCACTGACTCTAACAATAGAGATGGAAGCCACACCGTGTGCTGTAGCAATAGCAACAATTGAATCAGACATCTTATGAAGAATTTGACTTATTACTATTAAAATCGTTAATAATAACAAATTTCTTACCCTCTTTGGCAGTTTTGACTGCCACGTATTTATCGGGAAATCTTTCTCGTAACTGTTCCAAAGCAATTTGAACCAAAATACCATCAAGGAAACGGGTTTTTCCTCTACCTTGTTTTTCTATATTTTCAATGACAGGCTTAATATATTTACGTATCATCTCTTGCTGTGTGGTTAAAAATTCTGCAATTTCAAGTTTAATGAAAAGCTCATATTTTGTATGTAACCAATTAAAAAGCATGTAAGAGAGTGCATTGTAACGATAGCCCTCTTTTCCTATGAGAAGGGCTGCATCATCTCCGTCTATAAAGATGAGTGCTGTATTGCCATGGACATCAACTTCAACCACGTCTATATCGAAACAAGAGTGTGAAAGTAGCTCTTTTAGCTGATTTTCTATCATTAATGCTAGTTCATCATATACTACTACTTCTTTATTTTCCTCGTCAACGAATGTATCAGTAGTGCTTGTTTCTGTTTCAAAAAAGTTATCTAGTACTGTGTTTTTTAGAGGTTCTAGTTCAAAGTTGACAGGTTCTTTTATTTTTGCTTCTTCTTTTAATGTATCTAAAATTTCAAATGCAACACTCTCTTCTTCACTAATGTCTTTCAACACTTCTTCTTTTTCTACGCTACTAGAAGAAGGTGCAGGTTCAGATATTGTTTTTTCCTCTACAACATTTTTACGTACCACAATAATAATTGCTGGTTTTTTAAAAAGTCCCAAAAGTCCACTAGTAGGATGTTGTACTACTTCACATTGTAGTTGAGAAATAGAACATTCTAACGTTTGTGAGGCTTTTGCATAAGCCTCTTCAAGCGTTACTGCTTCAACCTTTCTCATAAGCTAGTCCTTTGTTTTCTTATGTGCAACAATAGCTGCATCTTTTTGCTTCGCATACATATGGTTAATAAAGTACTGTTGTGCAATGGTAAACAAGTTATTTACTAACCAGTATAAGACTAGACCAGATGGGAAGTAGACAAAGAATACTGTCATAATAACTGGGAACCATTTAAAGATTTTCTCTTGTAGTGGGTCTGTAAAGTTAGATGGTGTAATTTTTTGCTGGAACCACATAGATATACCCATCAAAATAGGAAGTACAAAGTAAGGATCCATAACAGCCAAGTCTTCTATCCATAAAATCCATGGTGCTCCTTGCAGTTCAACTGCATTTAAAAGTACACGGTATAGTGCAAAAAAGACAGGAATTTGTAAAATCAACGGCAAACATCCACCCATAGGGTTTGCACCATGTTTTTTATACATTTCCATCATCTGAGCGTTCATTTTTGTAGAGTCGCCCTTGTACTTCTCTTTAAGCTCTTTCATTTTTGGTGCCAAGTCTTTCAACTTTTGCATAGACATCATACCTTTGTATGAAAGAGGAAATAAAATCAATTTAACCAACAATGTAAAGAGGATAATCGCCCATCCCCAGTTACCTATATGATCATGAATCCAAAGGAGTACCTTAAAGAATGGTTTAGATAAAAATGAAAACCATCCAAACTCTATGGCATCAGTTAGTTCCGGATTAATATCTCTTAGTGTTCTTGCTTCTTTTGGTCCAATATAGGCACCAAATGACATATCTTTATTTCCTTGCACAAAAATAAGAGGATCCCCATCTACTTGTTTTAAGATAGAAACATCTAAACCTTTATCGAAGTCAAAGAACAATGAAGCCACATATCTGTCGAAAGCTGATGCAATTTTTGCATTGGGAAATTTCTCATATCCCTCTGCATCACCATCTTCAATCGTAGTTATAATGCCATCAGCACCTTTAATCAAAGCACCACGCACCAGCATATACATTGACTCGTCTGCCATAGGTCTATGCCCAGGAGTGATAAAGTATGGCTTTGGGGTAGAAGTTGTTACATGTACCCGATACTCACCACTAGGTAAAAACGTAATTTTTTTAGTCAAAGTCACAGAAGAGAGTGTTTGTGTTAGAGTTAAGGTTTGTTCACCTTTGCTTACATCTAAAACTTGAGGACCTTCATAAGTATAAGGTGTTTTAAATGCTTCTTCATTCAGTGCTACATCAGAAAAACGCACTTCCAATGGTTTCACTTTATTTTCACCTAATATCTTTAAATTATTGCCTTCATCATCATTAAACTTTGCTTCAAGTAACTCCATTTGATCAATGCGGCCAAAGGTATCAATGGTAATAAGATAATGATCAGCCTTTACAGTGAGTAAGGTAGGAGATGCACTTTTTACAGGTGCAGGAGAACTTGTGTTGCTTACACTGCTTACAGCATTAGGTGTTGCCATATTTGCGTTATTGGCTTCACTTAGAGTAGGTGTTTTCTGTGTCGTTTTTACACTTTCTTGTATAGGTTTAGTGGTAGGGAAAAAATAGGCGTATCCTACAAATACGAAGAAAGAGAGTACCAATGCCAGAAGAAGTCGTTTATTTAAATCTTGTTGTTCCAAAGTTATACCTTTTATAATAATTCGTTGATAGTATAGTATATTTTATGTTAATGTAGTACACTTCTTAAGTGTATGTAGATACGTTTTAGCTGTCGCTTGATAAGCTTCTTGTATGAGTGCAGGTTTTGCAACCAATACATAAGAACCTGTAGATAAGCGTTCTATATTTTCGATAAAATGTGCTCTTAACAAACGCTTTGCTCTATTTCTATGAGCTGCATTTCCAATTTTCTTGGAGGCTACAAAACCTACTTTATACCCGTCATTTTTTTTAAAAAAAAGTACAAAATAAGCTGTGTGCCAAGTTTTTGTGGAGTGTCTATATACCACGTTAAACTCTTTGCTGGTTTTAATTCGAGTAAAATGTTTTATAGAAGAGATGGTCTTAGCCTACTCTACTTATACAGATAGTCTTTTTCTACCTTTAGCTCTTCTTGCAGAAATTATTTTTCTACCATTTTTTGTTTTCATTCTAAGTCTAAAGCCATGTGTTCTTTTTCTTGGTGTACTATGTGGTTGGTATGTTCTTTTCATTTCCAATCATCCTTAAATAAATTTTAAACCTACATTTCTGTGGTATATTTGGGCGTAATTTTACCCTAATGGGACTTAATCTACACTTTCCAAAATATTTTAGCTTCTATGGCTATAATTTCTTATGAATAATGAAAATATCAAAAACATTCCTTCCCCCTGCTGGTTACTTGAAGAAGCCGTAATTAAAAAAAACCTTGAATGTATACAAAATATTAAAGACGAAACAGGCGTTAAAGTACTTTTGGCACTCAAAGGCTATGCCTTGTGGAAAAGTTTTCCCCTGCTTAAACCTTATCTTGATGGATGCTGTGCCTCTGGTTTACATGAGGCCAAATTAGCAGATGAAACTTTTTCTAAAGAAGTCCATACCTATGCCCCAGCATTTAAAGAAGAAGAGATAGAAGAAATTGCCAAAATTTCTCATCATATGGTCTTTAACTCCCCTGCACAGTTTAAACGTTTTGCTACAAAAGCAAAAGCCATTAACCCTTCTCTCTCTTTGGGTATTCGCATCAATCCTGAATACTCAGAATCACCCAAAGAAATCTATAATCCTTGTGGACTCTACTCAAGACTGGGGACAACCTTGAAAAATATAGATGAGCTGGTATTAGAAGACTGTGATGGTTTACATTTTCATGCCTTGTGTGAGCAAGACAGTGCTGCACTTGAAAATGTACTTAAAAATTTTGAAGCTAAGTTTGGTAAGTACATAGCCCAGATGAAATGGATTAACTTTGGTGGAGGGCATCATATTACACGTAAAGGCTATGATACACAGAAGCTCATTAAGCTCATTAACGACTTCAAAAGTAAATATGATGTTGAAGTCTACCTTGAACCAGGAGAAGCCATAGGATGGGAGACTGGGACACTTATAAGTACTGTACTGGACATCGTAGATAATGGTATGAAGATTGCCATACTTGATACTTCAGCAGAAGCACATATGCCTGACACTATTATCATGCCTTACTATGCAGAAATACGTGATGCAGGGAAAGCAGGAGAAAAAGCCTATACCTATCGATTAGCAGGCAATACCTGTTTGGCTGGAGACATTATGGGAGACTATAGTTTTAAACAGCCTTTACAAATTGGAGATAAGATTATCTTTGAAGACCAAATGCACTATACTATGGTAAAAGCTAGTACATTTAACGGCATTAAACTCCCTTCTATTGCTATAAAGAGAGAGGATGGAAGCATTGAAATACTGCGTGAATTTGGCTATGAAGATTTTAAATCTAGGCTTTCATAAGATAGGCATTATTTTTTAAGAAATATAATATCCTCACTAGAAAAACTCTTCCTGTAAACAATATCATAACCCTGTGATTGCTCATCTGCATAAACAATGCTTTGCCATCTAGGACTATGTCTATACATAACCCTTGCTTGAGGAATTACATCTTTCGCGTAAATAAAGGTGATTTTATCGGTGATTTTTTTACCAACTTCCATTGACCCATCTGCACCAACAGCAAGGTGATCTATCTTAATGCCCAAGTCTGAAAGTGCTGATTTTGCTATAGCACCGCCCATCATTTTCATCATATCTTCTCCAGAACTTGTCCCTACACCCTCTTGGGAGTCAAACAAAATAATGGAAAGTATTTGTTCTCTACTGAGATTAGGTATAGAAAAAAAAGTGATACTTGGTGCAGTTGGTGTACCCGAAATATCAATGGTTATCAAATGATCTAAAGCTTGGTATTTAATACTTATATCAAGAAAAGGTTTATCTATATTTCCTGTAAAAAAGATATTACTTCTATTGAGAATAAATTTTTTACCTTCAAAAGTATAACTTCCACCTTTTAGTATATTCACTTCTCCTAAAACTTGTAACTCACTGCCCCTTGCCTTATGAATACTTAAATGTACTTTTATCTGAATATCAATAGGCCCTTGTTTATAAACTAATGGCTTTTTTGTTAAGATATGGATCAAGATACTCAGATTATCCATAAATACACTGGCTTCCTCTTCCCTCATATCTTGCACTATAAGTATGTCACTATCGGAAGGAAAAGTCTTTGTCCCCATGTCATAATATATTTCTCCTCCTAGTAATTCCACTTTACCGTTTATAGAAGTTTTATCTCCATCCAATAATGTTTCAATACCAATGGCTGAGTCCATATTTATTATTTTATGTATAATACTTAGCTTACTTGCATTCGCAGATATTTCACCTTGTCTTGTTTTGGTATTGTATGTGCCCATAATTTTAAGTTGGTCATTAAGCCAAAGTTCGGAAATATTAATATTTTCCTTTTCCATAGTCACAATAGAAGGTTTTGTAGCAAAAAATTTCATTTTATCATAGCTTAATTTGTAGGATTTTAGCACTACTTTTGAGGAATTTGCACTTATAACTATTTGTATATCATCAACAACACTCTGTGCACCACGATTATCTTCATATACAATTTTAGGAGAAGAAAGTGTAAGATTTACCTGTTCCAAAGCTAAAATATCAGCAGAAAGCTTTAATTCCCCCTTTACAGAAGGAAGGTCTTCTAGGGTATAGATTGACTGTACAGATTTCAATAAAGACTCTATAGAACTTACATTTGCATTTATAGATATCTTCTCCTGTGAGACACCTTTTACATCCAACACCAATCCTACAAGTCGCACCTGACCTACTACTTTTCCATTCTCAAAACCATAAAGAATATCTGATGAAAGTGCTTTTGATTTTACCTTTAATTTTGCATCTTTTTTACCTAAATCAATATTTATGACCATAGG
>CAZEUM010000049.1:0-7648 GCA_964514765.1 uncultured Sulfurovum sp. | reverse complement strand
CACCCCCATGAATACCCTCATTACGACCCCACTCTACAGCCTCATATGGCGTATTGTTCCCAAAGGTTTGACTAATCTCATCCAGTTTAGCAACAAAATATGCTTGAAGTTCTTCTACTAAAATGTAAGCTATTTTTGCTTCTGGTGATTTTGCTTGAATTCTCATGAGTATACCTTTAAAATTATAGAAAATTATAGCATAGTAGTAATGAATGTCTTGTGAAAGAATAGTCTTCTAGTTTTCTATAAATTTGGTCTGAGGAGGTGTGCGTAATGAAAGAATTGTTTCGGAAATAGTCTTTTGGTTTATATTTTGATTTAGTAGTTGTTTAGTGTACTGTAGATTTGAGGGTTGTTGTGAGGGAGTGTACGTCCAGTACATAACCGAACAAACTCCCTCAAAGATGCAGTGCAATAAACGAGCTACTATCCCATTTGTGCGGCTACTTCTGCTGCGAAGTCTTCTTCTTTAACTTCTATACCCTCACCCACTTCAAGTCTAACGAAACGAGTGATTTCTGCTGTACCACCAGCAGATTTTGCTTTGTCTTCAATATACTGAGCAACTGTTTTGCTGTCATCCATTACAAATTTTTGGTCAAGAAGACATTGTTCTTGATCTAGTGTAGTATTGTCTGAAATATATCTTGCGATTTTACCTGAAAGAATTCTGTCCCAGATTTTTTCAGGTTTACCTTCAGCTTTAAGTTCCTCTTTGAGTGCTGCTTTGGCATCAGCCATAACAGTATCAGTCAATTGTGCCATAGAAATATACTGAGGTACATTTTTAAGTGTCTTTTTGAGTCTTACAAGCTCTTCATTTTCTTTTTGAATAGCAACAATTCTACCTTTGGTCTCTTCTGCTATAAATGCAGGATTAAAGTCTTTATAAGAAAGTGTAGATGGAGCCATAGCAGCTACATGCATTGCCACTTCTTTAAGCACAGATGTCATTGCCTCAGCAGTTTTGACAGAGTCACATTTAGCTTCAATGATAACGCCATTTTGTTTGTTAGAGTGAAGGTAGCCATTGACTGCTGTATTTTCATCTGCCTCAATACATGCTGCACGTCTAACCACAAGCTTTTCACCAATCACTGAGACTTGCTGTGAAAGATACTCAGCAAAAGGCTCAGCGTTAATAGTAGAAGCATTAATCGCTTCTGCATCAGCAAGGCTATTGTCAAAAGTATGGTTAATCACACCTGACATTAGTGCCAAAAATTTATCATTTTGTGCTACAAAGTCAGTTTGGGAGTTAACTTCAACAATGGCTGCTTTTTTACCCTCAACTCTAATGGCAATAGAACCTTCAGCAGCTACTTTTCCTGCTTTTTTAGCAGCAGCACCCATGCCTTGGTCTCTTAACCATGCAACCGCTTTGTCCATATCACCATCAGACGCGACAAGCGCTTTCTTGCAGTCCATCATGCCTGCTTCAGTCATTTCTCTGAGTTTTTTGATGTCTTTAGGTCCGAAGTTTGCCATGCTTAAGTTCCTGCCAATTCTTTAGCAGATGCAACAGCATCTTTAAAGTCACTTTTAAAGCTGTATTTGTCTTCCATTACTTCAATTTGAGCATCTGTCATGCTTGCAACATCCAAGAATGTATAGAAGCCTTCGTCATTGAGTTTGCCTTGGTATACTTTACCAACACCAACAATTTTACTAAGGTCATCACCTTTTTTGTCTGATGAAACTTCTTTGTCTGATGAAACTTCTTTGTCTGATGTAGTCTCTTTGGTGTCAGTTTTTACAGGTTCTGCTTTTTGTCCTTGTTCCTGCTGGATTCCATCTTCTACAAGTTTAGCTACTTCCGCATCTGTTGCAGTAGCTACTTCTTCTTTTATTTCTGCTGTCATTTCAGCAAGCATTTCATCATTTGCAGATACTTCTTCTGCATCTATATCATTTGCTTCCGCGTACACTGCTTTACCTTCAATGATTGCTTCAGCCATTTCTTTACAAAAAAGGTTGATTGATCTAATCGCATCATCATTGCCAGGTATTGGGTAATCAATTACATCTGGATCACAGTTAGTGTCAAGTGGTGCGATGACTTTCATGCCCATTCTTCTAGCCTCTTTTACTGCTATGTGTTCTTTAACGGCATCTACAACAAACATCATGTCTGGAAGTTTTTTCATGTGTCTGAAACCCTCCAAGTAAGAAGATAGTTTCTCTTTTTTTCTTAAAAGCATTAATGCTTCTTTTTTAGTCAACATTTCGAGTTGACCATTTTCTTCCATTTGCTCAATAATTTCAAGTTTTCTGATAGATTTTTTCATTGTTGGGTAGTTTGTTAACATTCCACCTAGCCATCTAGTGGCAACATAAGGCATGCCACATCTCTGGGCATGCTCTTTTACGGCTTGTCTAGCTTGTTTTTTAGTACCAACAAAAAGAACTGTTTGTCCTTCTGCTGCTGCATCTCTCACAACATTATATGTATATTTAAAGTATCTAAGTGTTTTTTGAAGGTCAATAATATAGATGTTTTTTCTTGCACCAAAAATAAATTTCTTCATTTTTGGATTCCATCTTCTAGTTTGGTGTCCGAAGTGTACACCACATTCGAGTAAGTCTTTCATTGTTACCATTTTGTCTCCTTGACATATAATTATAATGAAATTTTCAATACTATTTTGTATAAAAATTTCGTTAAAAGCACATATTGCTTCATCACTAGGTTTAATCCGCTGTAGTCCTCAATGTTAACTTTAAAATAAAGCCACACAACCGTGCAAGGAATAACTACATGTGTATTTTCCATTATTATTGAATAAACCAAAAATAAGGAACAAAATTATACCGAAATAGTACTTAAGGTTTTATAAAAAAGAGGGAGAAGAAGGTGCTGAAATCTTTATCAATAATAAAAATGACCCTGAGCTGACTCCATGAGATTCTGGGACTAAATATTTAATAAAAGTGAATCTACAAATAAGTACATCAATTACATAAGAAAAGAATGAAAGATTCGTGCTGAAAAATTAAATTAAACCTTCTTTATAAACCTTTTTCCTATACAATACAGACCAATCTACCTCAAAGAGCAATCATGAAAATACTACTAGCCCCTAGTGAAACTAAAAAATCAGGAGGAGAAAATTCATTTGACCCTAGCCAACTTCTTTTTGAGTCTTTAGCCCCTCATCGTAGCAAACTTTTACACAGCTACATCAACATTTTACAACAAGGTGATATGGCTAAATTATCTAAAATGTTTGGCATCAAAAAAGAATTTGATATCCTTAAGCATAAAAAAGACATTATTCATGAACTAAGCATGAAAGCAATAGAACGCTATACAGGTGTTGCCTTTGCGTATTTAGCCTATGCAGATTTATCTGTTGCAGAGCAAACATATATAGATAACAATGTCATCCTTTTTTCAAATCTCTTTGGTCCCTTACGTGCTTGGGATCTCATCCCTGAATATAAACTCAAGCAAGGCGAAGCAATAGGAGACATTAAAACTGAAAAGTTTTACAATGAGCATACTGCTCATCTCATGGAAGACTATCTAAGAGATGAAGAGATACTAGACTTGCGCGCAGGTTTTTACGACAAGTTTTACAAGCCTAAAAAGCCATACACTACCCTCAAATTCATCAAAGATGGAAAAGTAGTAAGTCACTGGGCAAAAGCCTATAGAGGTATTGTCTTAGGTGAAATAGCAAAATCGGGAGTAGAGAGCATAGAAGACTTTTTGAAACTCCCTATAGAGGGATTGAGCATTCATGAGATACAGACCAAGAAGAATAAAACTGAAATTATATATACTATAAGCAAATCCAATAATAGTTGATATCTACTTTTAGTTAAAAATATCTTGCACTTCACTATCGTAAGCTCCATCTAAACGAATGACTTTTACCCTGTCATTGTGAGAGCAACCATTAGAATCTGCAGAGGTTAAGAGCATGGCATTACTTTCTTCAATCACAGTAATCATACCTGAACCGTATTTATTGCCTCTTGTAACCGTAAATTTTCCACCTTTTAGGCTACCAAGCACCACATTAACGCGTCCAACTTTTGTTTTAAATTCTATGCTATTCTGTGATACTTCTATATTGTGTCTATATGCAGTAAAACCTTGTATCTTTCTAATGATTAGTATTGCGAACAGATAGAGGTTTACCATAGCTGTAAGCGGATTTCCTGGTAGACAAATAACAAAAGTCTTCTCCATTTTTCCCATCATAATGGGACGACCTGGCTTAATATTTACCCCATCAAACAGCGTATGCAATCCGTTAGCTTCAAAAGCCCTTCCCACAAAATCGGCATCTCCCATAGAAATACCACCTGAGGTGATGATAATATCATAAGATTTCAAATCAGAAACAAAGGCAATAGTCTCTTCAAGATTATCTGGTATAACTTTAATGTAAGAGGCATCAAAACCTTTTGATTGAAGCGTGGAGATAATGGCATAAGAGTTACAATTGTAAATTTCATCTTCACTTGCCTTTTCCCAAGGCTCTTTGAGTTCATTTCCAGTAGATACCACAGCAATGGAGAGTTTTTTGTAGACTTCAATGAAGACAATTCCTTGAGAAGCAAGTACTGCAATGGTTCTAGCCGTTACCTCTTCACCCTCATTAAAAAGACTCTCTCCTTCTTTTGCCTCTTCACCTTTTAGTCTTAAGGCATCACCCTTACGAATAATTTTAGGTAAAGTAACCTCAGAATTTTCAAATTTCAGTACATTTTCAATAGGTATGATGGTATCAACGTCACAAGGAACCTGTGAACCTGTCATAATCTTGTAACACTCTCCCTCTCTTAGGCTTGCTTCTTTGACATCTCCAGCATATATCACCTCTTTTACTTTTAACGTCTTGCCTGCATCTTCTGCTTTTACAGCAAAACCATCCATAGCTGAGTTGTTAAAAGAAGGAAGGTTTTTTTGACAAATTACAGCCTGAGAAAAGACACGCCCCAATGCTTCTTCTAGTCCAATAATCTCGTTAAGTGTACTACGCTCTGCATGCTTCAATGCACTTTCTACTGCTTCATTAAAATCAACATAATTTTTAGCCATGACTACTCCATTTTTCTATCTTGTAGGCCTAGTGCATGAAATCTTTCATTCACAAATGCCTCTATCTTATTTTGTAACTATTTATATTTTTCTATATACTCATATGCTTTGGGAGTAAGTGTTGTGCCAAATTAATCACCAGCACATCAAAAACACCCACTAAATCAATATAATTATTCTCGAAACCTTCTGAAATATACTTTTGTTCTTTGCCAATCATCTAGGGAGATGAGAGGAAGATTCTCTTATGAATCTATTTTCCTTATGATTTTGCTAGGCACGCCAAAAGCAATCACATTATCGGGGATGTCATCTAAAACTAAACTATGTGCCCCCACAATACTGTTTTCACCTATCGTCACATTTGGTAATAGGGTACTATGGCTCCCTATTTTACAATTTTTTTTCAAATGTACTTGACCCTGCTTATTATCAATTGTAGATACAGAGTAAATGGAACAATGAGAACCTATCTGAACACCTTCCTCTACAATTACGCCATGTTTTGCATTGATGTAAGAAAAAGCGCCTATATCTGTCTGTTCTGCTAACATCAAGCCTTCTTTATTTTGTACAACCCAATTGTATAGGGTAGGTTTTCCCTCTATTATCTCAGGATACTTCCAATGCTTAAAACGATTATTATCCATGATGTTTAGTTCCTTTAAATTTTTCCATAGTGACAGAAGAGACAGAGTTCACATCCATGCCTTTAATGACTTTTAAACATGTCATCCAAATTATTTTTATATCAAGCAAAAAAGATTGATGCTCCAGATACCAAACGTCATAACTAAATTTTTCTTCCCAAGAGATAGCATTGCGCCCATTCACTTGTGCCCATCCTGTAATACCTGGCTTCACATCATGTCTTCTTTTTTGTTCTTCATTATACAGGGGAAGATATTCTACAAGTAACGGTCGAGGTCCCACAAAACTCATCTCACCCTTTAAAACGTTAAAAAGTTGGGGAAGCTCGTCTAGACTCATGCTTCGTATAAATTTTCCCACACTTATCAATCGCTCTTCATCTGCTAATAGTTCACCTAAAGTATCTCTTTCATTGGTCATCGTACGGAACTTATAGATACTGAATATTTTTTCTTTGTATCCAGGTCTCTTCTGATGAAACAATACGGGACTTCCCATCTTTACATATACTAAAATAGCAACAACAAGCATAAATGGAGAGAAAAAAATCAACAAAATGATTGCCAATACTTTATCTAAAAATGATTTGACTCCTTTCCCATACATCTCTAATTTACTTTTTTAACTTATATATCTTCGTATAGGGTGAACGTACCACCAATTCAAATAATTTACTGTCATAGCGTTCCAGCATAAACATTTGCACATAGAGAGAGTTAAAAGTTTGATTGTCCATCATGACAATAGTATTGTAATCACGCATATATACCACAGAAAACTTTCCTTCATGGTGAAATGTTCTATCCATATTTTTATGGTATCCCTCTTTTGTAGTTTGCGTGATTACCATTTTATTGATAGGCAAATTATGTCCCCTGTCTTTCAATAGCCCTCTTTTCATATCTATATCTATACCGTTAGACAGCACTATCCAGTCTCCTTCAGTCTTTACTGGTTTTCCAGGGTAAAACTGAAAGCGTCGTTTTTTCTCCCCTGTTGTCAAATCTAAATTACCAAACACTGATACAGTAGGGAAAATGTTCATCATTCTATAAGGCAGATACAAGTAAACATCTCTCGTTTTTTCTGGCAGTTTATAGTCTGCATCTTCCAACTCTAACAATAAAAGGTTGGGATCAACCTGATCTTCTTTCCCTACTTTAAACAAAGTATCTGCCACCACAGAATAGTTGGAATCCACATAAGTCTCTACTGCCAAACGACTTAAATTTGCTGCTAAGTCAGGAGAAGATGTTTGCATGATTTGGGAGACAATAAAATTATCATTTTGATGTTTTCCACCATCTATAAGCGTATTGGTATCAGAATAATACCAAATAGGATAACCATAATCCCACCATGTCAAGGTATAATCTTGAGGTGTTGATATCTTTTTTAGTGCCTCTAAGTCTTGTACTTCTGTACTATTTAATACCGTAGGTATTTTATAGCCGATAATATGTGTGATATTTGGATATATCATCATCGCAGTTGCCAATACAACAAAAAGATATTGAAATTTTTTCTCTTTCAAATATGATCCAATTAGCCAAAAAAGATATACCACACTTACTGCAGCTACAGGTACAGCATACACCGTAAAACGTAAACCTCCAACATAAGCAAATAGCCCTATGCCTATTAAAGGCAATGCAATGATAAAAGGTTTATGTCTTATAACCAACAACACGTACCCTATTAAAGATAAAAAAAATCCTATACTCGAACCTGATATCCTGTCTGCAATAGTAGACATAGGGATAGCACCTGCTTCTCTCACTGTCCGAACTACCTGATAAAAATGAAGCCCTTCATCCACACCATCCCTATCTGCATACACAATTACCTTGGAGAGGATGACCGTGAATACATTTCCAAAAAACAAAAAGCCCACAAAAGAAGCCAAGGCTATATACATAAGATATTTCTCTTTTAAAGAGACTC
>CAZEUM010000048.1:0-7832 GCA_964514765.1 uncultured Sulfurovum sp. | reverse complement strand
TGTTGTATAAGATTTAATTTTGTTAAACTTAGCCAATAGTTTAGGGTCAAGATTAAACATGTAAGCAATAGACAGTAAGTTATCTCCTTCTGATACCATATAAGTAGCAGAGGTAAAAGCATCAATCATCTTCTGATCTAAAGGAAGTTTTAATTTTTGTCCCACACCTAAGGTAGATTTTGTTTTTAGATTATTATAGTTTGCAAGTACTTTTGTTTTTAATCCAACCTTCTTAGCTATACGACTAAGCACATCACCTTTTAGAACAATATACTCTCCCTCTATCTTTTTAGGTGTTTTCAGATATATTTGTTTTAATATTTCATCATCTATAACTGCTGTTGTCTTAATATCGTCGATTTTTTCTTCAATCTCTTCTGTCAATAAAGGCTCTTTTATCACAGTAATTACTACAGGTATTTTTTCACTCCCTCTAAAGCGTAGCGAGTCTTCCACTTTAACATATTTTTCAATCATGTCTGCTACTGAAATAACCCTCATACTATGTTTTTTTTCAGGAACAGCTAAGGTTTTTACCCGAATAAGTTTTTGTGTGTCTGTATCATACACAACCTCTTTTGCCCTTAAAAACTTCGCACCATAAGTATTACATTGTGAAGTAATCCCTGTAGCAACCCTACAGTCTATGAGAGGTTTTGCTGCTGCTATTTCTAAAACTAAAAATGATACTAAAAAAAATCTAAAATACTTTCCAGGCATTACGTTATACTAAACTATAAAAAGTTTAACATCTCTCCTTGAATAGATTCTTTTGCTACAATCACTTTGTGAATAACTGGCTTTTCAAATAAACCCGTTATCATTGCTGGTACTGTTACATTTGTGTTCTCACTTACCCATTTTAATGCTTCTGTGTCATCCTGAACCGCGTGACCTAGAGCTTTGGAAACAGCTGGGGAGAATTTAGTCCACTCTGCAGTAGAATATACTATCGTTTTCAAATTTTTCTCACGTAAAGTTTCATAAGCACGCATACAAGTAGCCGTATGCGGATCCATAATATAGCCTCTTTTTGCATATGTACCTACCACTGCCTCACATGCTTCATCGTCTGAAAAAGAAGCATCAAAATCTTCCCGTAACGAAGTAAGCTCCTCTGAAGTCAGTTGATATTTGCCTTCACTTGCCAAAGCATCCATAAGTTCTTTGGTGCGTATTGCACCAAATTTATCGAACATGATACGTTCTACATTTGAGCTTTTCAAGATATCCATCGCAGGAGATTTGGTTTGAATGAGTTTACGGTCTGTCAAATCATAGGTACCCATGTTAATCCAATCGGTCAATATATTATTAATATTTGAAGAGATAAGAATTTTTTCAATAGGCAAGCCTGCCTTTTTAGCATAATACGCACCTAAGGCATTTCCAAAATTCCCACTTGGTATTACTAAATAGACTTTTTCACCCATGGCAATTTCATTTTTTCTTACTAATTCTAAATACGAATGAATATGGTAAATAATTTGAAAAATAATCCGTCCAAAATTCACAGAATTTGCAGCAGAGAGCTTTATATTTCTCTGGGCTAATTCTGCTTTAAAATCTTCTGAGGCAAGTAGCTCTTTGAGTGTATTTTGTGTATCATCAAAATTACCTTCAACCCCTATAACTTTAAGGTTTGAAGCATCTTCCGTGACCATTTGAAGTCTTTGCACATCAGAGGTTCCACCATCAGGATAAAGACATGCTACTTGTACACCTTCTTGGTTTTTAAATGTTTCAAGTGTAGCTGGTCCTGTATCTCCAGAAGTTGCTGCCATTATAAGGTAATGTTCACCTCTTTTTTGTGCCAACTTTGAAAGTACATAACCAAAAGGCTGTAATGCCATGTCTTTAAATGCTCTTGTTGGTCCATGATAAAGTTCAGAAACAAAACAGTCATCTTCTATTTGCTTGAGAGGGACAGGGTTTGATGGGTCATCAAAAGTATCATAACGATTGAGTGCTTCTATAAGTACTTCTGTTTCAATATCTATACCAAATTTCTGTAAGAAATCTAATGCCAAGTCTTTATAGTGACTGGACAAATGTCCTTCTAGAAACGTTTTATTTAAATCGGGAAGTCTGGAGGGCACATATAAACCACCAAAACTAGCACTCGGGCTGAGTATTGCCTCTGAAAATGGAACAGATGAAGGTTTGCATCCATCATTACCACGTGTCTCAATAAATTTCATCTATTTATCCTATGTTTATATTGCTGATAATTATAGCCAAATAAGCTAAGGGTTATAAGATTATATGTTTAAAAGTAATGAAGGGGTAATAGGAGTTAAAATTAAGTATCTAGTATTTGCCTGTACTATCATTCCAGGGAAAGAAGAATGTTTTTTAGGGAAAAGAATGTCTACTAACAGAATGATAGCAACAAACAAAACACTAAATACTTTGTTTAATAGAAGAAAATAATGCAACTAATATTAGCTACATTTATAACTCTATTGGTAGTCTAGCTGTCTATTTGAGACCCTTGGACTTTTCGTACCCATCTCGCGATGAACTTGGCTTTTTCAATACAGAATAACCGTATAAGACATTTTTTTTGAAAAACCCAATAAATGTTTCAGAATCCATTGGCTTAGCAAAATAATACCCTTGTGCCATATCACAGTCATACGATTTTATTATCTCTTCTTGCTCAATAGTTTCAACACCCTCTGCAATAACCCTATAGCCTAAACTTTGAGATAAAACTATCATCGCTTTAACTACTTTCGCATCATGCTTATTAAAAACAATATCATCAATAAAAGATTTATCGATTTTAATGCTGTCTACCTTAAGATTTCTAAGGTAAGAAAAAGAAGAGTATCCTGTACCAAAATCATCAATAGAAACCCGACAACCCAAACTACGTAAATCATCCAAAATACTCAACTTCTGCCTGCTATACTCCACAATAAACCGTTCTGTTAGCTCTATCTCTATATTTTTAGCTTGCATCCCTGTTTCATCTAAAATAATTTTTATATTTTTTAAAAAGTCTGATTGATGTAACTGTACAGATGAGATATTAATAGCCATTAGATGAAGAACAATACCTCTTTCTTTCCATTCCATATATGTTTGACATGCCCTACGAAAAATGAAATATCCTAAGTCTACTATCAACCCTATCTCTTCTGCTACCAAAATAAACTCGTTTGGAGAAACATGTCCCAGTCTGGGATTATACCAACGGGTAAGTGCTTCTGCTCCTGTTATCTTATTATTTTGTAAATAATATTGGGGTTGAAACACAAGAGAGAATTCATCACTTTTCAAGGCATTGACCAATTCTTGTTCTAACTCCAAACGCCTTTGGATGGCTATAGAAAGCTCTTTAGTATAAAAAGCATAGGTATCACCACCATTTTCTTTTGCATGATACATCGCTGAATCAGCATGTTTAAGTAAAGTACTTTTATTCTCTCCATCTTCTGGATATTTAGCAATGCCTATACTTGCAGAAGTATGTAAACTATATTCTCCTATGTGAATAGGGTTACGTATGACAGAGGCAAGCTCAGCCGCCAAAATATCTATCTCATCTATTTTTGTTCCGTTTTCAACAATAGCAACAAATTCATCTCCACCGATGCGTGCAAGTAAAGTATCTTTTTCTAACATTTTGGAAATACGTTTGGCTAAGACAATAAGCATTTTGTCCCCAACATCATGCCCCAAAGTATCATTAATGACTTTAAATCTATCTAGGTCTATAAATAAAATTATAAATCTTTTTTTATCCTTACTTTTTCTTGCTATCAAGTCATTCATGTAATTCTCAAATTTTTCCCTATTGGGAAGCTTTGTTAAAGTGTCATGGTAGGCCAAGTAAAATATTTCTACTCTATTTTTACGAACTCTTGAATAGGTATATACTAAAATGATGAGAATAATCAATGAAAATATAAAAAATATAAAACCTATCATATCCTTCATTTTTTTATCATATTGTAATTTACGTTCTAGTAATATATCTAAAGATTCAATAGTCAAATCCAAGTCCAATATCTCATTTTCCTTTAAATATTTATTTAAAAGCTCTATATTCGCCAATAGTTGCTTAGTAGATTGATAAAAATAATCAATATTTATATCTCCCGACCGATGTAAATTTAAACTTAGCAAATCTCTGTCAAGGTATAAAACTTTAACCTCTTTACCAATAAAAACTTGTCCCACCTTAAAGAGTATATCCCTCAATAACTTTTCAATTTGAATATTTCCATTTTTCTCTCTATTAATGGCACCTTGCAATTCATATAGATAATAAATTAAGTTTTCATTTTTTGCATTTAAGGTTTTAAAACCTTCAACTAAGTTTACTTTTTTACTATATTGAGTGCGTAATTCCTCTATCAATATATATAGTTCATCATCAAATAGGACTTGTGTTTTATTTGATTTAAACACCAACAACTCTTTATAAAATGCTTTTGTAAGTTCTATGATTTTATTAGTACTAGTATCACGATAAGTTTTCATCATGATATTGTCAATTTCTTGATTGTAGCTAGCAAGTCTTATAACCCCCAAGATATATTTATCATTTTTTTCAATATCTGTATTGACATACTGCTGATAAGCAAAAAGTATAATAAGTGAAAAAACAAAAAGGAAGATTAGAACAAAAACAGCATCTACACGTTTTTTTAAAAAATTAATAATTGGGAACATCCATATATCCTTTACACTTTACTATTTGTTCTTACAGTTCTATGCATGTGCCAACACCTGAACTGGTAAGTATTTCAAGTAGCAAGGAGTGTTCGACACGCCCATCAATAATATGTGCTTTTTTTACACCACCACGTAAGGCTTCTATGCAAGCATCTACTTTAGGTACCATACCACCTTGTATGGTTCCATCTGCCTTGAGAGCTTCTGTCTTTTCTATGCTTAAATTTGGAATGAGCTTCATATCTTTATTTAATACACCAGGAGTATCTGTTAAGAAAAGTACTTTACGTGCTTGCATTGCCACAGCTATTTTTGACGCTGCAAGGTCAGCATTAATGTTAAAGCCTGGATGCCCCACAGTACTACTTCCTGCTATAGGTGCAATGACAGGTACTGCACCATCTTCGATGATATTATTGACTATCTCAGGGTCAACATGTTCGATGATGCCTGTGTACCCAAAATTCTCAAAGTCTTTAGCTAAGCCTTTCAAAAAACCACCATCTTTTCCAGAAATACCAATGGCTTTGCTTCCGTGATTGTCAAGCAATGAAACTATCTCTTTATTGATACTTCCAGAGAGTACCATTTCGGCAATACGCATAACCTCTTTTGTTGTCACACGCTGTCCGTCTACAAATTCTGTACCTAGACCTAAGGCTGAAAGCATGTTAGTAATGCTTTTACCTCCACCGTGTACCACTATAGGTTTCATTCCTACTAAATGTAAAAGTACGATGTCTTGAGCAAATTGTTCTTTAAGTATGTCACTTGTTTGTGCAGCGCCACCATACTTAATGACAATCTTTTCATTTGAAAAACGTTTGATATAAGGTAAGGCTTCTAGTAGCGTTTTGACTACTTCTATATTATATTTCACATTTGTATCCTTTTATGTATGCTTCTATTTTTATGATTATAGCATTATTTAGAATTAATTCAAGTTTTATTTCACTCAAAGGAATATGCATTTTTTCAAGCTTTACTTTGTCTTTTGAAGTACACAAAATACTATTTGCATCATAAGTACGCATATAGTTTAAGACTCTTTCTTTATCAAAATACGCATGGTCGTCCAAATATTTTTTAGCCAATACATTTTTAGGCATATATCTACCCAATCTTTGGGGGTTTGAAATGGCTGTAAGTAACACCATTTTCTCTCTAGGATTTACTATTTCTACTTTTCTCTCAAAATCTTGTTCTTCTTTTAAAAGCATATCCGCATGGCTTTTTGTAAAGTAAAATTCTCTAAAAGCGCCCGCAGGAAAGGGTAAATAGTTATGAATCTTTGTGGGTTCAAGTAAAATTTCATATTTTTTTATGTTAATACGGTTAAAGCCATCATCCAAAATAATACATCTTGCGCCTGCCTCTTTGGCAAAGTTAATGGCTTTAACCCTGTCCTCACTTACAATGACTGAAGATTTTGCTAAAGACTGCGCCATAAGCATCGCTTCATCTCCACTTTTCTCTACCTCAACAAGTATTTTACCCTTTTTGCTAACTTCCACAAGCCCAGAACTTAAACGTCCATAACCACGAGATATAACAGTCACCCCCTCAAACCTAGAGGCCAAAGCAATCACAAATGGTGTTTTACCAGAACCACCTACTATCAAATTACCTACAGAAATAATGGGAATTCCAAAGTCTTTTGGAGAGGCAAACATCCGACGTATGTACATTCCAAAACCATACACAAGTGACAAAGGTGTCAAAATAAACATCAGGGGGTAATGATAGTATTTTGGTCTAAAGAACATTCTTTCAAAAAAATGTTTCATTCACAAACCTTTGCACCTAGTTTTTTAATTTCGTCACAGCTAAATCCTGCTTCTTTTCTTGCTTCCACATTGACATGGGGTCTATGTTTAGCAAGTAAGTTATAGCGTTCAAGTATCTCAAAATAGATAGAAAAATCTTTACCCTCTTTGTCGCAAAGATACTTAAACCACTTATCACCTTTAAGCACATGGCCTATCTCTTCTTCGTAAATTATATTTAAGATTTCTATGAGTTTTGCAATGGCAGGGATTTTACGTTTATTATGTAGTTTCTTGATAATTTGAGGGCTTACATCAAGTCCAGATGCTTCAAAATAACGTGGCACAATCGCCATACGGTCAAGAATGTTTCCAGCTGTGTTGTTTGCAGCGTCAAAAAGCCCACAATGCACAGGGAAATCACCATAAGAGAAACCCAGTTCTAGCAGTAAATCATTTAACATCTTAAAATGACGTATTTCATCAGAAGCAACCTCTAGCCAATCTACCTTATATTCCATAGACATATTAGCGTAACGGTAGACAGCATCAAGTGCTAAATCAATAGCTGAAAATTCTATGTGTGCAATGGAATGTACCAATGTTGCCAATCCCTCAGAGCTATCAAAATCTTTTCGTGTACGTAAAGATTTAGGTGCAACAATAGTACAACTATTAGCATACGATGGCTCAGAAAAAACCATAGGTATAAAACCTTCCTCTTCACTAACCTCATTTTGGCTACAATATGCCAAACATTGGGCAGTCAATTTTTCTTTGAGCAATATATCATCACTGAGAATGGCTGTTTCTAAAACCTTGTAAAAATGCATAAGGAATTATATCATGCAAATTAAAATCCAAGCTATGGGTGCTACACAAACCAACTGTTACATTGCTACTGTTGAGGGGAAAGATTTTATCATAGACCCTGGTATGGGTGCAACACAATGGGTCATAGACAATGTCACAAACCCTGTTGCCATTTTAAACACACATGGTCACTTTGACCATGTATGGTCTAATGATGCAGTACAAAATGCCTTAAACATCCCTATCTACTGTCCTAAAGGTGACACATTTATGCTCCAAGACTGTCCACTAGGACAGAGCGTTCCTCCAAGTGATGCAGACTATGAAGTTGTAGGCGATGAAGAATTAGTGTTAGAGGGTATAAAAATACAATACAGACATTTTGCTGGTCATACACCAGGATGTAGTATCATACAAATAGAAGATGTTTGGTTTTCTGGAGATTTTCTTTTTCAACAATCCGTAGGAAGATGGGACTTTCCTTTTTCTGATGGAGAAAAAATGGTGAAAAGTTTAGAAAAAGCAATGACTATTGAAGGAGATTATACCATCTACCCTGGTCAC
>CAZEUM010000047.1:0-8032 GCA_964514765.1 uncultured Sulfurovum sp. | reverse complement strand
GCTTCAAGAAGTATTTCTAATTCTTCTGAATTAATGTCATGTTGTTTTAATAATGTTTGCAAGTTATCACTCCTAGTCATATAATCGTACTATTATAGTCAATAATAATTATAGTTTACTGTAAAATATCAGTTTGTGCCTTACTCTCTCATATTCCAAATATCGTGGATAAGGTTCAATGCACAATCATTTTTTTATATGATATTAAAAAATCTGTGTCAAGTTTATTTGGATTTAGTCAGCAGGTAATTCCCTCAACCTTCTCCTATATCTTAAAATCATTTACTATCCTCAACTTATCGTCTCCGAATCCTGTCTATTGCAGTTGGGGATCTGAGATTTTTTATAGATGCTTTTTTTCTCTTTTTTAGGTGATATGTCAAGGATATGGCCGCACTGAAAAAATTGAAACCATACATCTGTTCCCGATTAATGCCGGCAGTTATATCAAAATTCTCACTCATATGATAGCCACCTTGAAATATCAACCTATAGGCCATTCCATATTGCTCATAAGCATAAGATATAGGGGTATCGTCTACACTATACGATTGGTAGCCTACTGAAGTCTGCAAGCGATAGTACAAATCATCCCCTACATATCTACCAATGTCAGCAAATACCGTGTGCATATGGAATTTTTGGGGAGAAAAAAATCCTCCTTGTCCATAACTGAATAGATTGCTATTTCTATCAAAAGAATTGTATAGACCCATCACTCCAATATCAAAAAAAACATAATCCTCAACAGTAAAAGGATGTAAAATGGAGAGTGAAGCTTTTTTTTCACTATTACTTACAGTATTGTATCCAAATATTTCAGGGTAATATGAAAGATTTAGACTATATTCCATTTCATCACTATAGCTCATTCCTGTTTCTATACCTCTTTTTATTGTGCGACCCCATTTGTATCTATTGTTATTATTATTAGCTTTGACGCCAACATAAGAAAGTAAAGTTTCATTTATTTGCCTTTGTATTAAAGTACCATATATATAGAAGTTATTTATAGCATTAAAGGCAGAAATTCTAGCAGTCAAATGAGCAGGTATTTCCAATCCAATCGGAGTAGAGCCTATTTCTATATCTAAATTTTCATTTTTTATGCCAAAAGATAAGGCAACGCTATCTCTAGTATTGCCTATTGAAGTTATATCATCTTGTATTCTGTAAACAACATTATAAGAAGACAAACGCATCGGCTCTATAAGTCCATAAAAGAACATATTTTTATCAGAAACATCATAGTTAAAATTTAATGGTACAGATCTCTTGTCTAAGAATATAATTGATTGGCCATCTTTATTTTGACTAAAAAATACTCCTTGATTAATATTACTTTCCTCAAGAGTGCCATATTTTTCATTTCTATCCATAGCAAGTATTTCTTTTTTATAATATGATGCATCTATATCTATGAAAATCGATTTGGCTTTTTCAGACTTGCCCAATAGTGCATATATATTGGCTTTTTTTTCTACATTTTTTCTTGAAACTTTGTGTTTTTCTATGACATTTTTAGCTCTATCTTTTTCCCCTATTTTTATAAGACTTAACGCTAAACCGTAACTTTCATTGAAAATATTTAGATTTGTTTTTTCAAACATATCTACAGCTTCTGCATAGAGAGATGCATTGTAGGCACACCAAGCCCCTATGGTATATATACTTTTATCTTGATAATCTAGACTCATTATTTTTGCATATTCGTAGCATTTTACTGTCTTTCCCCTTTTATTAAGAGATAGAAGTATATCCATCTTATTATTTTTTATTTCCTCATACAGCATATTACTCTTAGCTATGCTATAAGCTTTTCCTTCTACACAATCATGTGTACGATTTTCTTTGCAGGCATTTTTGAAGTTTTCTAGAGCCTTTTTAGGGTCTCTACTCAAATATTTCCATCCTTTATTTAGATAATTTTGGTAATCTATTTTTCTTTTCAGATAGTTATAGTCATCTTTTGAAATTTTAGAATTTAGCAATAAGTCATAAGCACTTCTAGCTCTTTTTTCCACAGGTAGGGAATTTATGTATGAAATCAAAATACCTTTATTTAAATCATATATTTTTTGTGATTCAACATGAGGTTTTAAGACTTCAAGTGCTTTTTTGTAATTTTTTATTTTCATTAATGCTAGGGCATAACCTTCAGCATATTTTAAATTTTTTTTATCTTTTTCATAATAATATTTAAATATTTTTTTTGCTTTTTTATATTCACCTTTTTCATAAGCCCTGTACCCTACATGGAAAGGTGGAACATTTTTTGGTTTTGTATTTTCTTTATCAGAAAAATTTACTATAGAGTAAGGTACAGAATGTGCTTTAAATAATTCTATGTTTTTAGCAAGCTTAGAGATATCATATATATCATTACACAATATCACAAGATTATGCTCTTTGGAGACTACATTACAAATAAAACCTTTTTTATTTAGTTCTAGTAGTTTTTTCTGAACGATTTTTTTATCTTCTGAAGAAACGCTCATCACTTTAAATGCTATATGTACATCAGTAGAAAAGAGAGGACTAAAGAATAGAAAAAATATAAAGAGCATACGCATAATAATTATCCTCCTCTTCTTTAATAGATTTTTCTATTTGTGCTTTGAAAATATTCTCACCGAGTATTTTTTGATAGATTGCTAAATGACCAAAACAGTAATTATACAGGTCTATCTTACCTATGTCAAGTTCTACAACTCCAAGTGGTACATTTCCATACTTCATCATCTTTATGTATTTTGAATAAGGTTCTAGTAATATTTTTGCGGTTGGAATGTTACTTTGCATTATATTTAAAGGGATTCTTATGGCATCATACCCAAAGAATTTATTTTTTGCAAGCTTCATAGATAAATCATTGCTCACTTCAATCCAGTCTGGATGTAGCCTCAAAGAAGAAAACATAGAGTGGTGTAGCATCCATTCTCCATCTTTAATAAGTTTATCCCAAGTTTCTAAATCATCTAAAGTACTAAATTTTTTAAATATATCAAATCTATAATATGATGGATTTAAGATTATTTTTCCTTCTTGCATAAATCCTTTTGCCCCAGGAAGCATAAAATATCTATCAGATAGTTTAACTATAAGATTTTCCCTCATACTTTTTATGATGCTTTTTGCCTCATCTAACATAAGAGTATTTTTTCTCTTTTTTGACATTAAATAAAGTGAATATGCTATCCACATATCTCCGTCACTTGCATTATTTTTGTCTAAGATTCCATATGTCCCATCTTCTTTTTCCCCCCACTTCCAAGGTATTAAGCCTAGCGCATTTCGTGGAAGATTGTTTTTTTGCCATTTATAAACTTTATCAAAAGTTTCATCATCACCATACATGTATGAAAAATATAGGGTATATCCTATGCCTTCTGTATGTGTTATGTTGTTATTGCCTCTATCTACTATACGTCCATCATTCTCAATGAATAGCCTTTTATACCTATCCCAGTCAGCAGATAAAGAGCTTACAATAACTGCCATAAGGAGTAATCTAATCAACATGTGGATGCTTCTCTTTTTTAAAAAATGAAAGAAATTTTTTCAAAAAATATGTTATAAGCAAAAGTCCTATCAATGCATATAGCAGATACCACAATGGGTTTTGTCCAGCGTTCAGCCTTAAATTATCTAACATATTCATATCACTAAGAAGATATTTATCTTTTATATTAAAAGTTTTATAATTTAAACTTTCTGGATTAAAAATGAGTAAATCTCCCCTCATTTTTTCTCTATTATTTTCTTCAAAAAGAGTGCTGATTCCTTTATTTAGTTTTTTGCTATTTTCTGCCACTGACATCAGTATGGTTTTTTCTTTATTGAATGGTGAGCGTATCATCTGTACAATTAGATTACTTCCTAGAGATTTTGTTTGGTTGGTTTCTATTCTGTATTTGTATTTTACAGTTCTAGATTTTTCCAATATACTTTCATGTTCTATAAATCTTTTTATAAAAGGATATTGAGCACCTATAGAGTGTTTATTTATTTCTATAGGAGTATTTTTACTAAGTTCTTCTATTAAACTATCCTCCATGGTTCCAAATATGACTATATGGGTTTCTTTAACTACATCATCTAGTTTCTTGGCGATATTGATATAAAAAGGGAAAGATTCTATTTTCTGAGTCAAAAAAAACAGAAAATTCATACTTGCAGCAACAGTATCGTTATCTAGATTTGCAAGCAATAGAGTGGTATCCTGTAAATCTGGATAAATGGAGTATGGATATAAAGAATTTTGTATTAACTCCATATATGGCATTTCAATCCATTTTTGTGTTTTTGGCAGAATAAAATAAGAGTCGTCCAATATAGATGCTACCAAGTTTTCAGTATTGAATATTTCACAGTCACCTTCTTTTAGTGGAATAAGGGAAAGTTCAAGCTTCAGAGTATTAAATCCATTTTCTATCAAATATGCTGGCATACTCATCATGGAATCCCAATCAAATAATTCCCCCAGTCCAATATTGATTGTTTTTTCTTTAGATATACCTTTGATATCTATTTGCTTTGCAAATATTCCATTGAGAAATATATTTGAAACTGAATCGTGACGTACCGCTTCAGGAAAGACATAATGCAAATTCAACTCTATATTTTTATTTTTATCAAAATGGTTATCTGGGTAGACTTTGAAATTAAGCTTCACAGGTTCAGGATACTGCCCTTTAAGTAGCCTTGTTTTGTAATTTAACTCCTTAAAGTATATCTTTTTACCTAACGGAATAAAACCTTTAGTACTGTATGGCTTAGCTTTCAATGGGATTTTGGTCTGATATATATCCATACTGCTTTTCTCACAAAGTTCAAAGTCCTTTCCTAGCATCGCATACAGAACCTTAGCTATATTTTTTTCATTTTTTGCAGATATAACAATTGTAGCACTATTATTTTTATTTTTTATAATATTTATGTTTTTAGTTATTTTTTTAAGCTGATTTTCTAAACCGTATCTTACAAAAAAATAATTGATCTCTTCTTTCGTCCCTATTATTATATTGTAAGTACTGTAGTCAATAGCTTGACTGACACCTATTTTTACGGTTCTATATTTAAGATGATTGGAAGATATAGCCGTAAAAAGAGCATAGTTTTTCAGACTTTCCATACTTTTATCTAGTATTATATAATTCAATGGCTTAACTAAGTATTGCTTTTGATCAAATATATATGCATTAATAGACGAGAGTTTTTCTGGGAATTTGGCAATTTTTACATGAAAATCTATATAACTTTTGTTTAAATTTATTTTAGTCCATAGTTGATTGGAAGTACTGTCTTCACATTTAAGTGTGTAATGCTGTAAGGCTGTGAATGTAAATTTGTTATACTCCTCAAATAGTAATGGATCAATATTAAAAGTTACTCCTGCACCCATATTATCAAGGAGCATAAACTGCTTAACTACGACCGTATTGAGTAGTATTAATCCTGAAGAGTTATTTTTTAGCATAGTAATGGAAGTATCATAACTAAGGTACCCTGAAACATCCAATAACTCCCACTTGTTAGGTATGGGAAGTTCTATATTTAACTTTCCTATTGCACCATTTACTTGCTTAGTTTTTTCTGCGCCATCTTCATAATTCAGATAGACCCTGATTGTGGTTGTTCCATCTTCATGTACTTTTTTAACAACAGAGCCATGTTCATTTGAATTATATTTAGCATATGCTGTCGACGATATACATAAAAGTATTACAAATACCAAAGCTTTATTCATACTTTAATCCTTAAGGTAAATTTTTTTATTTTTTTAAAAAGAAGAATAAAAGCTTCTTTAAACATGATATTTTTTATGCTTTGTCCAGCTATAAACATCAAGCTCCTAGCAGGAGACATAATAGCACGATTATCTTCATGTTCAGACCATTTTATACTATTCCCGTATATTAGATGTATCAATTTTTTTCTAATTTCAAAATTCTCTTTAATGTCAGAAAATACAAAAACATAATCTCCTTTTTTTCCTAAACGCCTTAAGACTCTAGACTTTATTTCAAAAATATTATGATTAATATCGTAGATTTCTATCTTTATGTTTTTCTGATTTTTCCACCTATTTAGTAAATAAACATTATCCTGTGGAGCCACTCTAATCCCCCCTTCACTAATATCTACTATCTTACCATTCATTTCTATATCATCTCCATGTATACGTATATTTTCTTCAGATGGCACTCTAATATTTTTTCTAAGCTCTTTTTTTTCGCTCACTATAGCTAAGGCTGCCAATACAAATATGAGATTCAATGCATTCCAAGCTGATGTTGCCAAAATAACTGCAAAATCTTCGGTATGGAATATCAGCCTCCACAATGCAGCCATAAACCCTAAAATGATTAAAATGAAGAGAAATACAAATATTGCACCCAATTCCGACACATAGGTTTTTGAGAGATCTTCTCCCTTGGGCGTAACTTTAAATGTAGGATCTCTAGGGTTTATAAGCGTAGAAATAATGGCTGGCAGAGTAAAAAATGACAATATAGTTTCATACAGTTCACTAAAAAATGGAGTTCTTACATTTTTATATATATAATAAGACATAGAAACTGCCATTAAGGCATGAGGAACTGTATAGGCCAAAATTTCCATACCGTTTGCATTATATATTTTGAGTCCAAAAAAGAGGTACAAAAAAGGAGCTATCATAAATACTACTCTTGAAAAAGCAAAAAACCAAAAAAAGCTTGCACTTGTATAGCTAAGTTTTTGGTACCATTTTAAATTTTTAGATAAAAATGGATTTTTCAGTATAAATATTTGAACCATACCTTGGGTCCACCTAATTCTTTGCAAAATAAGAGAGTCAAAACTTTCAGCTTGCAAACCCCTAACCATAGTTTTATCAATATATACACTCTTATATCCTCTATCATGTAATTTTATGGCTGTTTCTGCATCTTCGGTAATCGTTTCCCCCGCAATTCCTCCTATTTCATCTATATATTTTCTCCTAAGCACTGCCGCAGACCCACAAAAAAATGAACTTTCCCACATATCATGACCATTTTGAATGTATTTATAGAACATATCATTTTCACTAATACTTAGACCTGTAGTTCCAAGATTTTTCTCTACGGGGTCGGCATTATAAAAAGCATGTGGCGTTTGAACTAAAAATATCTTTTCATCTTTTAGAAACCACCCTGTTGTATTTTTTAAAAACTCTGTTGCAGGTATGTGATCTACATCCAATATTAGTATCAAGTCAGCATGAACATGCGAAAGTGCAGCATTTAGATTACCTGCTTTTGCACCTATATTTTTTTCTCTTGTCAAATAAGATGCACCTACTTTGGCACAAAATTCTTGTAGCACTTTACGCCTACTTTTTGCTTCTGCAGATTTTGCAAGATCACTATCGTTACATCTTTGATCTGTGCCACCATCATCTAACAAATATACATTAAATTTATCTTCAGGATAGTCCAAATCCACAGCAGCAAGAAGTGTGTTTTCTATAATTTCCATTGGTTCATTATATGTGGGTATCAATACATCCACACTTGGATACTTGCTTTCATGGTAATCTTTAAGATCTATCGGTTTCCTTTTAAGAGGAGAGAGAGATGTAAATAAACCTAACAGATATATTATAACAGCAAATACTTCAGCAAAATACAACAATAAAGAAAAGGTGAAGTCAAAAAAACCTTCATATGCTAAAGAAGAAAATGTCCTCCAATACATATATCGACTCACAATCAAAACCCCTAACAGTTTTACGAAAAGTGTCATAAAACTATTGTCTATTTTGAAATAAAAAACGCACAACATGAACAGTACTGCTCCATACCCTATGATAAATTGTGTATTTATCGAATACTGGGAACTTAACAAAATAAACAAAATAAAAAAGCCAAGCCCAAAAATTATATATCTAGTAACTTTATTGCCATAGATGCCTTTAATGGAGCTATAAGAAGAAAAAATATTGTTTATATTCATTCTGGTGCTATCTCCTGTAATAATTTACTTTAATAAAACTTTATATTTCTAT
>CAZEUM010000046.1:0-8155 GCA_964514765.1 uncultured Sulfurovum sp. | reverse complement strand
GCTGCAAAAATACTTCTTAAAAGCACAGAAGCTTCTAATGTAGTTATAGTAGCAGCAGTAAGAAAAGTCGAACAAATCGGAAAGTCTTTCTAGGTTGGGCGATTTTTTTACATATTTATTTGAAAGCAGTGCAATCACTATTTTTGTATTGCTTTTACTTTCTGTCTATCTTATCGCAATATTTTGGGTATTTTTAGACAGATTTTATATTCTAAATGCTCGCATAAATGCTGAAGCAAAATCACTTAAAGCACTTTATACAGGTCAGTCAAAATCAGTGGCACATACCTCACTTATTTTTACTTATCTCTCACGTGTGAACACACCAAACAAAGCCATACTCGAAGCAGCATCTTCTGATGCTATACGCGTTTCTACCAAAGGGCTTACTTGGCTTTCTATTATTGCATCAACTTCTCCATTTATTGGCCTTTTTGGTACAGTCATTGGTATACTTGAGACATTTTCTAAACTTGGGTCACAATCTTCGGCTTCCTTGTCTGTGGTTGCTCCTGCAATTTCTGAAGCACTGATTGCTACGGCGGCTGGTATTGCAGTGGCAATTTTTGCCTACACTTTTCATTTGATTTTGAAACGTAAAGCCTATGAACTATCTTCCTTACTTACTTCCCAATCAGAGGTTATTCTTTCTCGGGTAGAGGATTGAGAGTATTATGTATTCATGGGATGACAGTCCAGATTTAAACATTACGCCGCTTGTAGATGTCATGCTTGTACTTATGGCTATTCTTATGGTTACTGCCCCTACTATTACTTTTCAAGAGCAGATAGACCTTCCTCAAGGCTCTAAAATAGTTAAAGTAGAAAAACTAAAAACTTTAACTATCCGTATGGATAAAAATAAAAAGATATATTTAAATAAAGACGTATATGCTTTAGATACTTTTGCAGATGATTTTGTTAATAAATCTGCAAAGTTTGATAAAACATCAGAAGTCTATATACGTGCAGATGAAAACTTAAAATATAAAAATGTAATTTATCTACTTAAAAGTGTGAAAGCCGCAGGTTTTGATAGGGTTTCACTCATAACATTATGATAAAAAAGTCTTCTACATACATCTCTGGGCTTTTGGCTTTTGGTATTTATTTTATGCTAATAGCAGTCCTTATTTTTTATTTTAATACACGAGAAGAAACAAAGTCTAAACGTTATGTTGAAAAAGATGAACATCGTATACAGGTGGCTCTTTCTGCACCAAAAAAAATATTAAATAAAAAAAATTCAAAATCTAAAGCTGTAAAGAAAAAAGTTAATCCTCGAAAAAAAATAAAACTCAAGAAAAAATCAAAAACCAAAACTAAAAAAAAAATAATTAAAGAGAAGATAGTTAAAAAAATTGTAAAGAAAAAAGAGGAAAACCTAGTGAAAACCAAAGATCTTTTTGCGAAAATATTGCCTAAGAAAAAACCTAAATTAAAATTTGAAATTACCGATAAACCCATAAAGCCTAAAAAGAGCCACCTTGTAAATATGTCCAAGAAACCAAGTGCAAGTAATTTGGTCTCCAATTCGATAAAAAAACAAAAGCATATGGACAGTGGGGTAGAAGACAACTATTTGGCGAAGGTACAAAGTATGCTTGAAGGATGGCCTGCACAAAGTGACTATGCAGGTGAAAAAATAAAGGTAATACTCTACATTAATCCTACAGGCTTCTTTGAATTCAAATTGAAAACAAGATCAAATAACTCTCATTTTAACAGAGGATTAACAGAGTACCTTGAACAACTTCAAGACATAGGTTTTGGGAGGCATAAAGGACAAAGAGCATATCAGTTTGAAGCCGAATTTATTGCTAAAGACTAAGGGCTACTTTCACATACCTAAGTGAGTGATGAAGTTTGGTAAAGTTGAACAAGTTTAAGGTAGAACTGTTCCTCATTTTGTTGTTCTAGTAGCCCTGAACCTGGCATAAGATAATAGTGCATCTCTTGCAGGTTTTCAAAACGATCAGGAAAGAGGGCTGCTAAAATGTTGGCAGATACTTCTTTTCGTACCAAAATTGATGGGGGTATAAGCCCAGATTGTATGAGTTTCATAATAGATTCAGAATGATAGTGGACATGATGATGTTGACCATGAGGACAAGTTGTTGTACTAACTAAGGTTTTACAGGTATCACAATAAACATATTCATCTACAGTTTTGATATTGATATCTATTTCTTTGCAGTGGTCAAAGACTGAATTGAGGCGATTTTTGTCGTAGTAAAGTCCTAATCCACCATGGTTTTTACCCACGACAAGTTGATTGCATCCATAATTTTTTGCCAGCAGTGCATCCAAGATAAGTTCATTAAACCCAGCAAAAATATAGCTATTTTCAAAGGGGATGATGAGTACTTTATTGCGTGGCAAAAAATTATCTACAAAAGTAGTTAAGGCATTGTGCCTGATGTCGTAACGTAACCCCCCAGAGGTAAATGGTTTACGTAAAAATATAATGAGTAAGTCAGAATCTGAAATTGCTTGACGTATCATACGTTCATGAGCGCGGTTAAGAGGATTTGCCGCTAGCATCATGGAAGATATAAATTTTGCACCCGTTTTGTTGATCATGTTTTGGATGCGATTGATATTGTCTGCAATAAGAGGGTATGTTACGCTATACTCTCCAGATACTGCAATGTTACCTAAGCGTGCAAGGGTATTTTTGACACCTGGGTGTGATTTATCAGAAGTACCATAAATATTGTTTAAGCGTTCTTTAGGATTTATTTTAAAAGTTTCATCAACTATAAGTTCGCCTACTTTTATGTGATGATTGTAAAGATCTATAATGTCACCTTTTTGAAGCATACTAAGTGTTTCATGGTTTTTTTTACCAATGGGTGCCAAAATAAATGAAAAAGGAAAGGCAATACCTTTATAGATTTTACTGTGGTCAACTTCTTTTGCCTCTTTGGCATTCATAAGATGTGTCACTGGGGTAAAAAGTCCTGCCTGGACTAGGGCTAATGTAGATAGGGATTCAGTGTCTATGTAGAGTGCTTTGTTTTTTGACATAATGCTGTCCTTTTATTATTTTTTCTTGAAAAGTCCATATTTTTTACGTTTTTCCCATAAACTTTTGCGCGAAATTCCTAACTTTTTAGAAAGTTCTGTATCTGGAAACTTATATTGAAAACTATTGACTATGAACTTGACATAATCATCAATGGTTAAAATTTCATTTTGGTCATATAGCTTGGAGTCGGTATTGAGAGAAATTGTATTAAATTCAGATTCAATATTACAGGTACTACATAAAATGAAATCATAGTCTTTTAGCAAAGCCAATAGAGCCTCTCTGTCCGTTTTTTTAAGTACATGTATTTCTGTGACATAGAGCAAACTACTGGGGCTACTTTGTTGTATCTTTTCTTTCCATTTTTTATCACCTAGAGGGATGAAGGTAAGTAATGTATTGCTTTGTTCAATATATTCAAAAACAATTTTATCAATGAGTCTTTGGTAGTTTGTTTCTATAACAAGAGGTGTTGTGATGTCTTTTATATCAAAATCACTTTTGATATCTTGAAGAAGGTTTTGCATATATTCTTGATAGAGAGAGGTTTTTTTTCGCAGTGCCTGATACTCTTTATAATGCTCTATTTTACGCATAAGATCTTCAAGCATAAAAGGTTTTACTATATAGTCTTTTGCCCCTAGTTTCATAGGTTCACCAACGGTATCATTATTAATATAATTAACCATCAAGATAATAATTTTATCTTTAAATTTTGTAATAAGTGGCGAAGTATTTTGCCCTGGAAGATTGGTAGAGAGCAGGTAAACATCACCATTACTTTGCATCGTTTCTTTTATAGAACTATATGTTTCTGTCTCATAGCCATTTTCATTTAGTTTTGAAGCAATACTTTGCGCCAAATAGAGTTCATTTTCTACAATGATAATTTTCATTTAGTATTCCATTTCATAAATTTTTCCAGTTTGTGTAAGTCAAGTTAGCTACAGCATGCACAGTAACACCTTCTTTTCGTCCTATGAACCCAAGTTTTTCGGAGGTTGTTGCTTTTATATTTACAAGGTTTTTACGTAAGCCCAATAAAGAAGAAAGGCGTGTACGCATCTCTTCTTTATAGGGTAGTAGTTTTGGAGATTCTGCCATAATTGTAAGGTCAATGTTGCCTAGGGTGTATCCAAAAGAGTTGATGCGTTTAACTGTATCTTGGAGTAACATTTTAGAGTCTACACCCGCATAAGATGCTTGGGTATCTGGGTACAGTTCTCCTATATCACCCATGCCAGCAGCACCTAAAAGTGCATCAATGAGTGCATGTATGGCTACATCACCATCACTGTGTGCCTTAAAACCATAGTCCACATCTATATGTACTCCACAAAGAAACATTTGTTTGCCTTTTTCAAAAGGGTGTATGTCTATGCCAAAACCTGTTAGTGTTTTGTTTGAAGGTGATTTAAGGCAAGATAACTTTTCTAAGTCTTGCAGAGTCGTGAGTTTATGTGCTTTAGATGAGCCTTCTACAAAGAATACTTTTTCTCCAAGTGATCTTATGGCTGAAGAGTCATCTGTAAAAAGTATTTTAGTTTCAAGGGCTTTTTTGAGTATTTTAGTAACAGAAAGTTGTGGCGTTTGGATGATTTTAACCGCTTCTCTATCTAGTGGCTTATCATCAAAGTAGAGAGTGTCTGTAACAGCCAGTACAGGCACGATACACGAAGCTTCATTTTTAGCACTTAATATGCGTTGTATCATATTTTCGGGGACACAACATCTTGCTATGTCACTTACAAGCACATGTTTTGAGCTAACATCTACAAGTGCATTATTGAGCGATGCTTGTCTGGAATCCCCACCTTTTATATAAGTATAGGAAGCAAAGTTTTTCATATAGTGTATTTCATTTTCAGAAGACACTATGATGATTTTATCAAAATGGGCACTTTTCTCAAAGTGTTCCGCAACATGTAACCATAGAGGTATGTCACCTATGGCTAACCATTGTTTCTTAACATTTGTACCAAATCTTGTTGAACTTCCAGCGGCTAAAAGTATTAAAGTTGTATTTGACAAAAATTTTCCTATAATTTCATGTAATGTAACAAATTGTAACGAATTATACACTTCAATACTTTAATCAAAGATTAATAAGATAAATTTACTCCTATTTAACTAAATAGTCAAAAATTTCAATCTAATTTAAGATTTTGGTGGTATAACTTGCCATAACTAAATCAATTAGGAGTACAGATGACAGAACAAAATGTATTAGATGCATTAAAAAATGTAACGTATCCAGGATTTACGAAAGATATCGTAACTTTTGGATTTGTAAAAGATGTTGTTGTTGAAAATACAACTGTAGGGCTTATGTTAGATATAACATCATCATCAGATGAAGTAAAAGATGAACTTATTGAAAAAGCTACAGCAGAGCTAAAAAAAGTTGGCTTTGAAGAAATTCATGTAAATATAAATGCACCTCAAGCACCAACACAGATGTCAAATTCAGTATCTGGTAAAAACTTGGCGCCACATATTAAGAATTTTGTTATGATAAGTTCTGGTAAGGGGGGTGTTGGTAAATCTACTACTTCAGTGAACTTGGCTATTTCTTTGGCAATGCAAGGTAAAAAAGTAGGACTTCTTGATGCAGATATTTATGGGCCAAACATCCCTAGAATGATGGGTTTACATGCAGTAAAACCAGAAATTCATGGCAATAAACTAGAGCCATTAAAAGCTTATGGTGTTGAGTTTATGTCTATGGGTTCTATTATGGAAGATGGTGCAGCTCTTATTTGGAGAGGTTCTATGATTATGAAAGCTATTGAGCAGTTTTTAAGAGATATTCTGTGGTCAGAACTTGATGTGCTTGTCATAGATATGCCCCCAGGAACTGGTGATGCACAGCTTTCATTGGCTCAATCAGTGCCAATTACAGCGGGTATCACCGTGACTACTCCTCAAGAAGTATCTTTGGATGATTCTAGGCGTTCACTTAACATGTTTAAAAAACTTGACATCCCAACTGCGGGTATCATAGAAAACATGTCAGGGTTCATTTGTCCTTCATGTGACGAAGAATCAGACATCTTTGGTATGGGTACATCTGCAGCCGTTGCAACAGAGTTTGAGACCGAACTCATCACACGTATACCAATAGAGCCTGCTATTAGAATAGGTGGAGATACAGGTATGCCAATCACTTACCATCAGCCAGACTCTGAAACGGCTAAACGTTACCAAGAAGCTGCTACTAAGCTATGGGAATTCATAGAAAAAGTAAATGCTGAAGGTTTAGCAGGTAACTCTGGCGTACAACCTACAACTCCTCCAGGTGTGTCTGCTTGTAGTACAGGCGGTGTGGCTGCAACAACTGCTGCACCAGCTAAGGCAGAAGAACCTGCCAAAGTGTCAGAAGGCGAAAGCTGTGGCACAGGCTGTGGTTGCCATTAATTTTTGCATTATTTGATGCCATCTTCGTCTTGAAGATTGATATCTCTCTTGGTCACGTACTAGATGTACGCACACATCCCATTTACACTTTAGCGATAGGGGTATTGGCATTTAGTGCCAGACCTTTGTTCGATATTAACCTTCAAAAAAAATCCAATTCTCTTGCACGGTTGTTTTATTTTATACTAAAAAAATAGAAATTTATCCTTACTTTATTGGAGGCTTTGGAGTGAAATAGCTGTGATTAACTACCCATAATGATAGCAACACTGAGCAATCAAAATAGCCCCATCGCTTACTTTATAAACAATACGATGCTCAATCGTAATACGTCTAGACCAGTATCCTGACCAATTGTATTTGAGAGGTTCGGGTTCTGCTGTACCTTCAAATGGAGTGCGTTGTATTTCTTTGATGAGTTTGTTTATTTTCTTTAGTATCTTTTTATCTTGGGTTTGCCAATAGAGGTAGTCATCCCAAGCATCATCTGAAAAACTTAATATCATTCTTCTATGAGTTCTCTTTGTGTTCCATGTCCTGCTTCTAGTTGAGTGATGGAACGGTTAAGACGTTCTGCATTTACTTGACTTTGCATGAGGTATGCAGTCTCTTCCATAGCACGGTAATCTTTCATAGATATAATGACTACAGGCTCTTTGTTTTGCCTAGTGACTATGACAGGCGTACAATTATCTATAACACTATCAAAGGTACTTGCTAAGTTTTGTCTGGTTTGTGAAAAATTTAATGTTTGCATGACAACTCCAATATATGTACATATACTAGTACACATATGCTAAATATTTACTGAAGCCAAAAGTTCTTTGAGAGTATAATATTTTTCTCTTTAAAGGACTTGCCCTACAAACTGTAACGTGCAAGGTACTACTTCTTTTCTTGACTCTCTTTTGCCCCAGCAATAAACTGCTCAAAGTTTTCAATATAGTTGTCAAAGTTTTCTTCTAACATATGTTTGTATTGCTTGGTGAAAAAATCAACTACTTCTGTTTTTTCTTTTTTCATATATTCTGCATTTTTAAATCCCATAGCCGTAATCCACGCATTAAAACGTGATGAAGCAAACATGAGTGAGTTTGTTGCATCTGCTGGGGGAGTTGTTTCATTGATGTGCCCGTTGGCTAGTGTTATGTGTGCATCTGCACGTTTGTAAAAATTTCCATCTATTGGTGTTTTGTTTTCGTTTGACATGTCTTTCCTTATTTTTGTAGTATTGTACATTTTTTTGGCTATAATTTCGACTACATACATATTAGGATGACAAATGACAAATTCAGATAAACTCAAAAACCTTTTGGAGTGTGAAATGATTCCAGACTTAGAAGCTGCCATAGATGAACTTTTCGCAGCCATAGATAAAAGCAAAAATGCTTCCAAAGAGCAGAAAGTTGACCTAGAAGAAATGCGTGAAATGCGTACTGAATGTTTCGCCATCGTTGAAGAACTTGGACGTAATGAGCTTGAATCAGATGAAATAGATGAGCTATTGCTTGAACTAATGGATTTAAAAACAGAAGAGTAGTAGCAACTCTTCTTTACTATTTTATAGCCCTTTGTTCTATAATCCCTCTCTTACTATTTCCACAGCTTTTACCATATTTATAAGGCTAGGTTTTACCTCATCCCATTTTCTAGTTTTTAAACCACAATCTGGGTTTATCCACAGCTGTTCTTTTGGTAAGACTTCAA
>CAZEUM010000045.1:0-8183 GCA_964514765.1 uncultured Sulfurovum sp. | reverse complement strand
GTTATAAATTTATTATTTTAATGTTGTGTATATTTTTAAATTGGTGGAGAATAACTCCACCTAACTATCTCTTTAAATAGCGTTATTTAGGGGGGTATATAATTAACTAGTCAAAAAGTATTACTTAAAGTACTACCTTTATATTACGCTACTGCTTGAAACCCAAACTCTACTTTAAACTGTGTTGCTTTTACTTTAGGAATTAATGCACCCTTTGATGTCTGTAACTCTACTATCCCATAGCGTTCAAGTGTTTTGAGTGTACGTGATAGATTTGATTTGGCTCTACCTGTAAGGACTTCAAGCTCTTTAAGTGATTTGGGCTTATGCTCTAGTATCATTTTCAAGAGTGCTTGATTTTCGTTACTAAGTATTTGAGCCATTGACTTCATAGACTCAAACCATACTTTAGGCTCATTCTTCTTAGGGGTGTAAATACCTTTGGCTATGTCTATAGTTCTTTGCTTGTACTCTTCTTTGGTCATAATCCCTACTGTGATAGTTTTCATTTGTTATTCTCCATATAATATTCTGCACTCTTCCAAAAATCTTCCATCAGCTGTGACGCTGTTTCAAACTCATAGGCTACTATATCGGTTTGCTTGTGTATATGGTCGTATGTTTCTTTTGTAGCTCCATACTTCTTTTTAGACTTAAAGCTATGTGCATTGTCGTAACCGATAACTCTTTTGTTACTCTTATCATGCAAGGTTAAAGAGTATTTAACTCCATGAGGTATCTTTTTGCTTGCCTCAACCTTTATAGCTTCAAACTTTACCCAGTAGCCATTATCCATAAGGAACGTTTCGCCATGTAAGTTAAGTAAGTTTTCTAAATCATACACGCTTTAGTCCTTATGGTTATCAAGAGATGATAACATACTATCTTTAATATAATATTAATGCATACTGTTCATCTATGAACTTTACTTTTAAACTCATCTTTTCTAAAGTGCTTGTGTCGTTTGAGTTGCATTACTTGGCTAAATCTTCTAAAGTAATATCTTCATAGTTAGCACCCGTCTCTACATCTTTCATAGCTTCGAGGGTAATAGTAGGGCTCTTGCTGGAAACGAATAAATCCTATATCGTGTATCTTAGATTATACTACTATTGGTTAAACTACCTTAGACTATAAAAGTGTTATGGTGTCCGTATATAAGGGGGTTAAGTGGGTTATTTAGATTAAGTTAGATTATGATTTGGTGGAGAATAACGGGCTCGAACCGTCGACCTCTTCACTGCCAGCGAAGCGCTCTCCCAGCTGAGCTAATTCCCCAATATGGTATTTGCTAAAAGATTGTATCAAAAGGTAGGTTAAATTTTCCTACCTTCAAGGTAGATTATGAACGTTCAGTGATTTCTAAGAGATGATAACCAAACTGTGTTTGTACGGGACCATGTACAACACCTAACTCATCGTTAAATACCACCTTGTCAAACTCAGGAACCATTTGTCCTGGACCAAAAGAACCAAGGTCTCCACCTTCTGCACCTGATGGACAGGTAGAGTTTTCTTTTGCTGCTTGTTCAAATGTAATTTCACCTGCGTTTATTTTCTCTTTTAATTCTTTACATCTTGTCTCATCGCCTACGAGTATATGTCTTGCTTTTGCTGATGTCATTTTAATTCCTTTGGTTTTTTAATGTTTAGAGTGAAGAATCATATGCGACCAATTCACCTTTTCTTAGTCTTGGTAGTATATCCATTTTTATCTTTTTTAGTAAAAACATTTTTTTATTTGCAGCAATATTTGTATCTCTGGGAATCGTTTTTAGTTTTGCCATATAATGCAAGGTTAAAATCTGCACTAAGGTTTTATTGAGTTCAGATTCATCCATTATTTCGTACGATTCATCTATGCTCAAACCTACCAAAGAGGGGTGCTCATTTTGTCCATTAATAAGTGCTTGAAAAAGTGCCTCATAATTAGCAAACATATGTATGTCAAGGACTGAGAGAACATTGTCTATGAGTGCAGGTTTTTCAATGAGTGTCTTTAAAATACTTAAGTACGCCACATCATCTCTTTTTTGCGTAAAATTATCTCTTGCTTTTGAAGGCTGGCTTACTTTTCCAAAAAATGCAGGAGAAAGCCCCAATAAAGTTGCCGCTGTAGGGATATAAGCATCTTTGATGATGGGACTCAGCGTATCAACATACTGTTTCATTGCTCCAAATGCAGCTTCTTTTGCTCTAGGGTCATATAAATCATACATTGAAACCATTTTTTCCAATACAAAAGGTATGAGTGGCTTGGCTTCACGTAGTAGCTTTGCTACTGCTTCACTCTGACCTTTGGCAATGAGATCAGCAGGATCCTGCCCATCAGGAAACAAGACCACCCCACCATCAAAACCAGCTACAGACAACATCTGCGCAGCTTTCAGTGCGGCTGCCATACCTGCCTTATCACCATCATAAGCAAGGATGACTTTAGGGTCTCCTTTTCTAAGCATGGGTAAATGTTCTGGAGTCAAGGCTGTTCCCATACCTGCTACAGCTTCTGTAAACCCTGCTTGATGAAACATCACTACATCCAAGTAGCCTTCACAAATAATAATCTTTTTATTTTTATAAATGCTCTCTTTTGCCAAATGATAACCATACAAAATGCGAGACTTATTAAACAGTTTTGTTTGGGGTGAGTTGATATATTTTGCAGGATGATTGGTGATTGTCCGTCCCCCAAACCCAACAATAGATGCACTTGCAGAATAAATAGGAAAGGTAATACGCTCCACCAAACGCGCATAAAACCCTTGTCCATTTTCACTTTGAGCAATAATACCTGCTTCTGCTGCTTGAGGCAAAGGAAGTAAAGTAGCATTTAAAAACTGCATCACTTCTGCACTTTTAGGCACATATCCTATGTCAAAACGTTCTATGGAGTTTTGAGAAATACCTCTATCTAAAAGATATAGATGGGCTGTAGGATTTTGATCTAGATTTTTAATATACCACTGCCCAGTAGCTTCAAGAACACGTTTGGCATCCGAATAATCCGAAGATCCTTTTGTATACGTTAGGGAAAAGTTATGCATGGAAGCCAGTTTTTCAATGGACTCAGGGTAAGAAAGTTTCTCCAACTCCATCACAAATTTAATGCTATCTCCCCCTACACCACAGCCAAAACAATGGTATATCTGCTTAGAAGGACTTACAACAAAAGAGGGGGTTTTTTCTCCATGGAAAGGACAGTTGGCTTTATAGTTTGCTCCTGCTTTACGTAACTCTATAAAGCTACCTATAACATCAACTATATCTATGCTGTTTTTTAAAGATTCTATGGAAGCATTATCTATCATAAAAGAATTATATCTAATTAGATATAATCTAGCTATAAAATCCACAAGGACAAGCTTGGAACAGATATTACCTGCTTATGATGACCCTCTTTTTAGTATTTTACTCATTATTGTTATTGGTCTGATTATTGCACTGCTTACCTATGGTTGGGGTGTGTATACACAGCAAAAAGAAGAAGGTAAGCTTCTTAGTTTTTTAGAAAAATTCGACTCTTCAGAATGTGCTTTAGATACAAGTGACATGACATATGAACCAAATATGCTAAAGCCTCTTACCCTTCTAGCCAAAGCTTTTGAAAACTCTGGAGAATACCACAAGTCCATAAACCTTTACCTCTATCTTATTAAGCATGTTGAGAAGGAAATGGGAGAATTTGAACTGATGGAGCGTTTGGGAAATACCTATCTTCATGCTGGATTTCTTGAGCGTTCAAAGTCTATATATGCAGAAATACTACGCAGAAGACCACGCAATATAAAAGTACTTTATGAACTTGGTGTTGTGTATGAAACCATGCAAAAATATGACAAAGCCAAAGAAGTACTTGAGCCACTTAGACTGTTGGGGGAAGAAACTTCTTCGCTTGAAAACTTTCTTAATTTTTCACTTTTGCTTGCCAATAATACTTTGGAAACAGAAGACAAAGTACTACAATTAAAAGAGATGCTAAAAATTGAGCCTAGTCTATATAGACAAGTCGTTATTTCTCTTCTGCAGCTTGATACCAAAAGTGCATGGGAAATCATAGACCCATCACGAATGAAAGAGCTGATTGATATCTTATGGTTCTTAGCAAATTCTCAACTAGATTTAGATATAATTAATGCCAATGAACAGTTAAAAACGCTTTACTACGCCAAAGGATACCTGCAAAAAGCTAGCGTTAAAAGTGGTATTTTTTCTTTAGATATGCTAGCCACAGCAAAAGAAAATGGCTTTAAGGAAGGAGACTTGCTGTTCTCCTATCTTTGTCAAAAATGTAAACAGAGTTTTCCTGTTTCATTTAAACGTTGTCCAAATTGTATGGCAATAAATTCTGTTAAAGTTGAGGAAAAAATTGCAAAATCAAGTCCGCAAACAAATTATTCTTTACTCTGATGGTTCAAGCCTAGGTAACCCTGGTCCTGGAGGCTATGGTGGCATTTTAGAGTTTAAAGGAGAAAGAAAAGAATATTTTGGTGCGCAAGAACATACTACCAATAACCGTATGGAGCTCCAAGGTGTCATTGAGGGGCTTAAACTACTTAAAGAACCTTGTGATGTTGAAGTCATCTCAGACAGTTCTTATGTTATAAAAGCCATAAACGAATGGCTAGAGGGTTGGGTACGTAAAAACTTTAAAAAGGTAAAAAATGTAGACCTATGGGAAGCTTACTTAGACGCATCTGCCCCACACAATGTACATGGCACATGGGTAAGAGGACATAACGGGCATCCTGAAAATGAACGTTGTGATACGCTTGCAAGGGATGCAGCAGAACGTATAAAAGCAACATTATAAGTTTTTTGTCCGATAGAACTGTGTCCATCTTAGCCCTAAACGCAAAGGGGGACTTTGCAAGTAAACCAAACAAAAGGAAAAATAATGAACAACTACAGTCAATTAGAAAAAAGACTGAACTATACCTTTAGCAACAAGCAATTGATTATTGAGGCTTTAACACACAAAAGTAACAAAAAGCCTTACAATAATGAGCGGCTTGAATTTTTAGGAGATGCCGTGCTAGACCTCATTGTAGGTGAGTATCTTTTTACAAAGTTTCCCAAGTCAGATGAGGGCATCTTGTCAAAGATACGTGCCTCACTTGTTAATGAAAGTGGATTCACACTCTTAGCCCGAAAAATAGACCTTGGTTCATACATTTTTCTCTCACTAGCTGAAGAGAATAATAATGGAAGAGACAAGCCTTCCCTGCTTTCCAATGCTTTTGAGGCCATCATTGGTGCTATTTACCTTGAAGCAGGACTAGACACGGTCAAAGAAATTTCTATTAAGTTATTAGAAGAGTGTCACCCAAAAATAGACCTTGATTCACTCTCTAAAGATTATAAAACTGCCTTACAAGAACTCACACAAGCTACACATGGGGTCACCCCCATATATGAAGTGGTAGGTTCTTCAGGTCCTGACCACAAAAAAGAGTTTGAAATTGCCATTACTTTAAATGAAAAGATGCTTGCAAAAGCAAAAGGCAAGAGCAAAAAAGAAGCCCAACAAAAAGTAGCCTATCTTGCATTAAAGGAATTAAAAAAATGAATACCTTTGGAAAAAAACTCACCCTTACTACTTTTGGAGAGTCTCATGGAAAAGCGCTAGGTTGCATACTTGATGGTGTACCTGCAGGATTGCTCATAGATGAAACATTTATACAGTTTGAACTTGACAGAAGAAAACCTGGAAAATCTAAACTTGAAACAGGCAGAAAAGAAGATGATAAATTTGAAATCCTTTCTGGTACTTTTGAGGGTCTAAGTACAGGCACGCCCATAGCCATGGTCATTTTTAATACCAATCAAAAATCAAAAGACTACGAGAATGTAAAAGACCTCTTTCGTCCTGGACATGCAGACTTTACCTACTTCCACAAATATGGGTCAAGAGACTACCGTGGCGGTGGACGCTCATCTGCTAGAGAAACTGCAGCACGAGTTGCAGGTGCTGCTATAGCAAAACTGATGCTAAAAGAATTAGGCATTAGTATACAAAGTGGGCTTTGCGAAGTAGATGGTATCAAAGGTGAGACACAAGACTTTGAATATGCAAAGACTTCTAAAATGTATGCGCTAGACCCTAACGTAGAAGCGGTCCAAGTAGCTGCTATTTTAAAAGCAAAAGACAATCATGACTCTGTAGGTGGCGTTGTACTCACTACTGCTACTGGCGTACCTGTAGGTCTAGGTGAACCTCTTTATTATAAACTCGATGCTATCCTTGCAGAAGCGATGATGGGCATCAATGCAGCCAAAGCAGTGGAAATAGGTGACGGTGTTGTCTCTGCCCAGCTAAAAGGAAGCCAAAACAATGATGAAATCACTTCAAATGGCTTTAGCTCCAACCATTCAGGTGGTATGCTCGGTGGCATCTCAAATGGCGATACCATCATTGTAAAAACACATTTTAAACCCACACCTTCCATTTTTAAAGAACAACAAACAGTCACAACCCAAAACGCAGAGGTAAAATGTAAGCTAAAAGGACGGCATGACCCCTGTGTTGCCATTCGAGGTTCAGTAGTTTGTGAAGCCATGATGGCACTCACTCTAGCCGATATGACCCTACTCAATATGGGCAAAAAAATGTCACACTTAATAAACATATATAAAGGATAATCCCCAATGACAAAAATTAAAAAACTCAGTTTTGCCGCACTTGGCATCTTGCTTATTGCAGCCATATACTATTTTACCCTAGGTGCCTCACAGATTTCCAACAAAATGAAAGTACAAGTAAATACCAAAGTAGAAACCCTTCAGACACAAGGTTTTTCTGTCAAAGAAAGAGAGGTCAGCGAGAAAAAAGAACATTTTGTCATCTCATTTAACGAACCTGAAAAAATGGCTATTTTTTTAAGTAAACATGGCACACAAGTAAGTGCTGAAGATATGAAAGTACTTCAAGGACTAGAAATAGGTGTAGATATTAGCTATCTTGCTGATATTTATAGTGGGGTCTCTATTGACCTATATCCTCTTATCCTTCCAGACAGTATTGCCAAAAGTACTAGAACAGACGAGGACAAAAAAGTGCTGGCACAAATAGAAAAAATGTTAGACAAAAAAACTTTTTTAGTACATGTCGACATTAATAAACTAACTTCTGGGTTTAAAGGATATATGAAAGATATAAATGAAGTACTCAAAACTGATGTAGATACAAGAATAGTCATGAATACACTTACATTTTCTGGTGATATCAAAGAGGGTAGTATAACAGGTGTAAAGCAAACACTTAAAGCACTTAGTATAGATGTAAAAGATATATTTAGTATGTCTTTAGATGGATTAAAAAGTAGCTATGTAAGCACTGGAGACAGTGATTATGAATACAAAACTACTTATGACATCGACAGTATACAAATGCAAGAGGAAGATGTTATGGCATTACATATCCAAAATTTTGAAGCACTCTCAGACTCAGCCGTTAAGGATGCACTTCTATACACTACTCTTAATACAAAAACAAAACATTTTGACCTTACAAACAAAGAGGGGAAACTTGTTCTTGACACCTTTGTATTTAACATCAAGGCTGACAAGTTAGATATCGTTGCGATTGAAGCATTAGGAAAAGTAGATTCAAACAATGAAAAAGAAATGATGGATGTTTTACAAAAACTTGTCTCCAAAGGCATCCAATTGTCCATACCAGAATTTTCTATTGCTAACATTGAGACTATGGGGCAAAAAATGGAAGGGTTCGAGCTAAACATGCTACTTGATGCCAAAAAATCACTTGACATAACAGCTCTACAAAACAATCCTATGCTTGCAGTAAATGCAATCAATGCGAACCTAGAACTTAGCCTCTCTAAGGAACTTTTTACACTCATTTCGCAACAACCTCAAGCTATGATGGCAATAATGCTCTTTCAACCTAAAGAAGTGAATGGTAAGAAAGTATATAAATTAGAGTTAAAAGATGCTAAGTTCACAGTCAATGGCAAAGCCGTAATGTAAACTAGTCCAACCCTTTTACGCGGAATGTCTTTCTGTGTATAGGGCAGCGTCCATACTTGAGTAAAGCTTCCATGTGTGCCTTTGTTCCATATCCCTTATGTTTTTTAAATCCATATTCAGGGTAGACCTTTGCCATCTTAACTATGTCTCTATCATGTGTCACCTTTGCTAAAATACTCGCTGCAGATACTTCTGCT